>CAMYJP010000080.1 GCA_947258675.1 uncultured Desulfobulbaceae bacterium
TTTCGGTTTTTCCCATTGGCACGCAGCCGAGCACCACAGAAGCTGCCGAAAATGGAGTTTGAACTGTCTGAGCGAAGCGAGTTTTCAAACTCCCGGCAGATTCGAGGAGCGCAGGGAAGTCCGAAGGACCAAGTGACACGGGTGCCCTTTTTTTTGGTTCGTTTTCTTTGGGCAAGCAAAGAAAATGAACATAAAGCTTTTCGCCGGGCCGGTAGAACCTATCCGGGTCCACCACTAGAGGTGATGGGTTTCGTCAAAACTAAATAATGCTTCAATGCACTTTTCCAACCCTCAACTTACTTACCGGTTGGAGCCAGACTGCTGATATGGCTTACAACCTCGCTTTTGGAAAGCTCATTCAAAACAGGATGATTCATAATCTTATTAGGATCGGTTATACCATTAACATTGGTAATTACCAGAGTACCGCGCCCTTTACCATAATGATCATTAAAATCATAAACAGCACCGACTATTGCCAGCTGCTGAGCCTCTAATAGTTCTCGATAAAGCCCTATTGCATTCTGAACCTGGTAATCAACATTGATTTCGACATTTGTGGCCCATTGCCGGTTAAAATTATGTTCTTCATTGTCAATAGTCATTAAGGGCCTCAAACTGTCTAGCTCGGCTTTGATTCCTCTTGTTTCCCCAGAATAATCACCCATTGCAGCTTTTACAGCACCACAACTGGAGTGCCCCATAACAAGTAATATTTTAGTGGGAAGATGGTGAACGCCATAATCTACAGAGCCTTCTGAGGTCTTAATCTGATTACCGATATTTCTAATTATGAATATATTATTATTGGGATCCATGCCGAAGAGTGAGGTATGAACTCTGGAATCTGCACAGGTGATTACAGTAAGGCTGGGAGATTGACCTTTCTGATATGTTTCAAAATAATTATGGTTATGATGAGATTTGAACTGATCATTTCCTGCAACAGCAGCTTTAATGGTGTTGTTTACTGTCGTGGCCTTAGCCGGTTCTGCTTCACTTCCATGTCCTCCTTCGCTTGAAGCGAATGTAGAAGATGAAGAAAAAAACAACACTGTCGACACGCCAAGCCCAAAGAGTAGAGCCTTACCACATCTTTTCATTTCCATTGATACAACCCTCCTTGTGGATGAAAAAAATTAAACAGGCCGGGACCCGTCAATAATGGCCCGCCTGAACCTTGAAAAAACCCTTTATTTCAAAATTTTTCAGATATCTAGTCGGGAAAAACATGAATAACTATTCAGTCCCGAGGTCGAATTAATAGAAAAGGGGCGCCTGGATGTCAAGGTAAAAACTAAAAGATGAGACCTTTACCCAATGATTGGTGAATGCTATACTGACATAAATTTAAATAAGATGATATTTACCTGAATAATTCACGTAACAAGATGGTTGAAAATTCGAGAAAGAAACGATTCAGCAATACTCAGGTATGCTGAATCGTTTATGAAAAAGGAGATTCAACCATATCGTTACGCCTTGCTGCGGGCAATTTCAGAAAAGATTTTAAATTTTACTTTTTACATAGTGCTATTAAAATAACAGCCAATAAATATTATATTTATTACGTAAATTTAAGTATATATATTGCTTTTTCTGAAATGCCCATGAATTAATCAGGTTAAAAGGTATGAAAGATTATTATCGTATTCTTGAATTAACACCGGATGCAACAGAAGAGCAGATTCGCAAAGCCTACAGGCGTCTTGCCCTCCTGCACCATCCTGATAAAAATCATGGAGATCCGAAGGCAGAGGAGCGTTTCAAGGAGATAGCCGAGGCCTATGGAGTCCTTATAGATAGGACCAAAAGAACCCAATACGATAGGTATCGGACAACCGGGGCCCAACAGAAAAATACCGATGAGGGTTTCAATTACTCACAGGAAGACATTCTAAAAGATCTTTTCAATAATCCAAGATTCAGGCATGGATTTGAAGAACTTTTTAAGGAATTTGAAAAAACAGGAATGCGCTTTGATCAGAATTTTTTAAACCAGGTATTTTTCGGCGGCCGGGGAATACTCTTTGGCGGTATTTTTGTCTGGTCTCCTTTTGGTAAATCAAACACTAGGATAAAGCATTCCAGGCAGCAATCAGACTCTATCGATAACGCACCACCCATTGAACCGCAATCCGCTGTAAAGTTAATTGGGAAAAAAATCGGCAAATTTATTTTTGGTGAACCAAAAGTTATAACCAGTCAAAATGGTATGCCATCCTCTGCTCCAAATGACCTTATCTATAACATGACAATCTCTCAACAGGATGCTCTTCAGGGAAAATGGATACAAATTTCCATTGACGCTGGAAAAGGTAAAGAAACGTTAAAAGTAAAAATCCCGCCTCAATCAATCAATAAAAGTCGGCTTCGCCTGAAAAACAAAGGTAAACATAGTGATAGTGGCCGCGGTGATCTTTTCATTCTGATTACAATTGCTGAAGACGAGCAGTTACAATCATGACAGATTTCATTCAGAAAGTTGATATAGTTGCAGATCATGTGACTTCAGCAAGCAGTCTTCTATCTGCCCAATCCGGCCTGTCAAAAAATAGAATCAAAGATGCCATGATTAAAGGAGCTGTCTGGTTGGAAAAGGCAACGGGCAGAGCTAAAAGGCTTAGACGCGCAACTGCGTCTCTTAAACCGGGTGACCAAATCACCTTATATTATAACAAAGCACTTCTGGATATTAAGCCCCCAGCCGCAGAATGCATAAGTGATCAACAACACTACAGCATATGGTACAAACCAGCGGGGCTGCTTTCTCAGGGAACAAGATATGGTGACCATTGTTCCCTGTTAAGACAGGCTGAACTCTTTTTTAACCCAAATCGGCATGCTTATCTCATTCATCGTTTGGATCGTGAAACTTCTGGATTAATGATTATTGCTCATAGCAAAGAAGCTGCGACAAAATTTTCTACTCTTTTTCAGACAAACAAAATTTTCAAACAATACTCCCTCCAAGTGTTGGGTGACTTACAGAATAGTCACCCCCAAAATCCCATTAAGCTGCCGCTAGACGGGAAACCGGCCATAACTGAGTTTATCTGCAGGGGATATAACCAGGATAACAACAGTTCATCGGCCATAGCAATTATTAAGACGGGCCGCACGCACCAGATCCGTCGACATTTCCAGATGATCGGTTTTCCTATCCTGGGAGATCCACGATACGGTAAAGGCAATAAAAATTCTGATGGCATGAAACTTCAGGCCTCAACTCTTCGTTTTACCTGTCCGTTTTCATTTCAGGATATGGAATTTAACTTGCAGTAGTAAGATAAACAGCACATCTTTTTCACGCTGAAAATCCTTTGATTAATCTTTCTTTCAGATATGTATTCCTATTTTCCGTCCGATTGTTTTTAATTGCAATGTTAATCGCTTTTTTACTTCCGATCAAAATTACCAGCTTCTTACCACGGGTTACTGCTGTATAAAAAAGGTTTCTCTGCAGCATTGTATAATGGGTGGTATGAACCGGAATAATAACACAGGGAAATTCTGATCCTTGCGATTTATGAACTGTTGTGGCATAGGCAAGCATCAACTCATCGATATCTGAGGAATCATAGGATACGCTTCGCTCATCAAAACGGACTGTTATGATTTGCTCTTCCTGATTCACCACTTCAATAATACCCAAATCCCCATTAAAAACTTCCTTATCATAATTATTTCGCACCTGCATTACTTTATCGCCTCGACAGAAACGTTGAGATCGTATATCAATTCTAGGGGAATCAGGATTCAACTCCTCCTGGAGTCTGCTATTTAAGTTAATAGTGCCTATCACACCTTTCCGCATTGGTGCCAGTACCTGAATATCTCGAATAGGATCAAATCCGTATTTTCTTGTCAAGCGACCGCTGCAAAGGCTCAAAATCTCATTTTCAACTTCCTCTTTTTCATTCCGAAAAATTATATAAAAATCCTTTTCTCCTTTATAGTCAGCCAGCACTTCCAGGTTCTTGCCTTGATTTATCAAAGACGCGTTAAGACTTATCAAGCTGCCTGGACCTTGTCTGTAAATCTGACTGAGATGTACAACCGGAATGTTTTCTGAATCAATAATATTCCGCAGCACGTTTCCCGGCCCAACAGAGGGCAATTGATCGACATCTCCAACAAGAAGTAGACTGGCGTTCTGAGGTATTGCTTTAAGAAGGGAGTTGGCCAATAAAATGTCCATCATAGAGGCTTCATCTATAACTATAAGATCCACTTTCAAAGGATTGTCTCTGTTCCTCTTAAAGCCCATTATCGATGGGTCAAATTCAAGGAGACGATGAATCGTTGTAGCTTTTCTGCCGCATGCTTCGTCAAGCCTTTTTGCTGCCCGGCCGGTTGGAGCAGCTAGAGAGTAAGAAATTCCCTGTTGTTCAAGAAGCCCGATGAGCCCTTTTATAATAGTACTCTTACCTGTTCCGGGTCCTCCGGTCAGCACACATACCTTATGGTTTAAAGCCATCCGAATTCCATGATACTGTTCTTTTGATAAAGTCAGCGCCATGCATTTATCCACAGCCTCTTTTGTCTGCTCCTCGAAAAAAGTAATTGATGATGAAACATTCCCGGGAGCATGATAGAGATGCAGTAAGTTTTCTGCTGTCCCTTTTTCTGCATACCAGAGAGGAGTTAGATAGACCCGATCTCTATCCACCACTACCTTTTCATCCAAGGCCAAACTGGGGATCTGTTCCTTGATCAATTCCGAAGATACAGGGGAAAGATCTAGCAAACGAACGGTAAGTTCAAGCAAGTACTCTATATCACAATAGCAGTGCCCGTCTTTAGCCGCTTCATTCAGGGCAAACAAGAGACCAGCCCTTGTCCGTCGTGCATCAACAGTCGGTACTCCTAATGACTGTGCTATGGAATCGGCGATGCGGAAGCCAATCCCCCAGATATCTTCAGCCAATCGATATGGATTTTCCTTTACGACTTTTAATGATGCCTTGCCATAGAATTTGTATATTCTGACAGCATATGCAGAGGAGATACCATGAGACTGTAAAAAAACCATGACCTGATGAACCTCTCTCTGGTCCATCCAGGCCTTTTTAATCAAATCGACCCGTTTTTTACCAAGCCCGGCCACATCATTCAGTCGTTCCGGCTCTTTATCAAGCATTTCAATGGTTTTGAGTCCAAATTCTTTTACTATCCTGGCAGCATATTGAGGGCCAATACCTTTAATCAGGCCTGAGCCCAGATACCGTTCAATGCCATTTAATGTGTTGGGTTTGAGGAGTTTATATCTGTGGACTTTAAACTGCTGACCAAAACGAGCATCTTTTACCCACTGCCCTGAGAGTGATAAGGTTGATCCAACAGGAACATCATTAAGATAGCCAACCACGGTTATCAGCTGCGAATCTCCACTGACCTTACTACCGGCCATGATTTGCAGCCTGGCAACCGTATAGCCGTTTTGTTTGTTAAGGAATGTTATTCGGTCGAGAATGCCCTGGATTTTTTGGGAAGAAGTTTCAATTTCATCAAAGGGCAATTGTTTAGACATTACTTTCTGCCTAGCCTGGAAAATTCACACTAGATTTCTAGTTCCATCCCCTCGCGCGCAATAAATATTTCTGTAGGGCTGTATTTATCCGACTGGCAGTGGATACCGGCTAGCTCATCCAACTGGTCGTCAGTACGCACAGGATCATGATGAAACAGAACCAATTTCTTTACCCCTGCCCGTTTGGCAGCACTGCAGGCATATTCAAAGGAAGTGTGCCCCCAGCCTTGTTTCCCTGCCTCATACTCTTCCATGTTGTATTGCGCATCATGGATAAGAAGATCTGCTCCTGAAAAAAACTGCTCAACGACCATATTCTGCTCTTCTGCAACCAATTCACCCTCTTCGGCCATGGCTTCGTCATACATAGGATCTTCTGGATCAGAGCTGAAAAGATTGCGAAAAGGTTCTGTATCAAAAGCAGTACAAAAAACCTTTCCTTTATATTCAAACCGATAGCCCAGGCATAAGATAGGATGATTCAAGTATTTTGCATGAAGTAGAATGCCATCCCCAAGGTCAATTTTTCCTTCTTTCAATTCAATGTATTCAATGTCAGCGGCAAGCTCAATTTCCCGAATCGGAAAATAACGATACGTCATCTGGCCTGAAATAACCTGTTCCAAACTGTCTCCTTCCAAAGTAACCGGCCCGTAAATTTTAATTTTCGTATTGGGTAGATAGCTAGGCGTAAAAAAGGGGAAACCCATTATATGGTCCCAGTGGGTATGAGAGAGAAAAATTTCTGTTTGAATGGGTCCCTTTTGGAGATCATGGGCCATCATGTAATTGCCCAATTCCCGAATCCCAGAACCGGCATCTATGATAATCAACCTATCCGGATCTTTAAATCGCAGCTCTATACATGGTGTATTGCCGCCGTATTTTATAGTTAACGGCCCTGGACATGGAATGGAGCCTCGAACTCCCCAAAACTTTACTATCATTTCATACTCCTTCTTTAGAAACCTGAAGAAAAATCAACGCGTTCTCAATTTCTTCTTCGGCCTTATCCAGGAGGAATGTGAGATCTTCCCAGGCAAACCCGGCCATATCCAGGATATGTTGTACAGTTTCTTCTTCTTGAAAAGGATCTCCTGCTGATCCGAAATCATAAATATTTGCATAGACATTAGCCAAAGCGACAATGGATACCAGTTCACGTGTATCTTCAGGGGTACCTTCCGGGTCATGGTGGTGGCAGAGGGCATCAGAAATAGTTTCATTGAGTTGCCATTTTTCAGCAATCATTTTGCCAGTCAATCCGTGATCAAATCCAAAAATATCTATTTCTCTGGCTCTCAGTGAGGCTTGATCCTTTTTTGTTGATGCCAAAGCATGAGAATATTCCTTAGTGAAGCAATTGGTTAAAACAACCTTCCCCAAATCATGCAGCAAGCCGGCCACAAAGGCTTCCTCCCGCATCAGGGTTGAAATACCCTTCTCAGCAGCCAAAGCTTTAGCTGTTACTCCAACACAGATTGAATGGGTCCAGAAATGATCCATTGGCAGACTTTGAAAAGCCCCCTCCTTTCTCATTGTACCAAGAATAGCGGTACTCAAAGCCAGATTCTTAACCGTGTTCAAGCCCAGCATAATAATAGCACGGGTCAGGGTAGTGATCTTATTGGGCAGAGAGTAATAAGCTGAGTTAATTAGTTTGAGCACTTGCCCCGTAAGGACGGGATCAAGGGAAATAACCTGATTGAGATCTTTCGGTGAAGTATCAGGACGATTGCAGATCTCAAGGACCTTGGTTACCGTGGTGGAGAGGCTCGGCATCCTGTCGATGTGATTCTGAATTCGAATAAATCGCTGTTCTTTATTCAAAAGTTCATCATTCATCAATAAATCGCCCTGTTATCCAGAAAAATTCGCAAGTTGCGATCGCTATCCTGGATATCTCACGAGGGGAGGTTTTTGATCGCCTCGCCTGGAAGGTGAAGAGTACAGAGTTTTTAAAACTATGGAACAGATTATCATTTTGAACTTTATATTGTCTTCGTCGATTTGTAAGACAAGATCAAAACGATACAAAACACTCTCTGTTCTATTTATGAAATTTTCAGGATATCATAATAGTTGAAACAATTTCGGTCAAGTAAGGGAAATTGATTAGTGATTTCTTTTGATTTTGGAATAAAACCTTGAACAGGTTTATCTTTTTTCTAAAAGACTTGCCTTGTGAAAAGCAACAGCCTCTTCATACTTCATCCCTGAACCGCCAAAGATATCCAGACTACTGCCAACAGTTGCATCCAAACGGCTTTGGCCTAATTCTTTAATCAAGTATAGATCGTCAATATTTCGAACACCACCGGCATAGGTGGTTGGGATTGCAGACCATCGACTGAGATTGGCGACAAGATCGGTCTCTACACCGGAACATTTTCCTTCAACATCAGCACCATGGATGAGAAATTCTGAACAGAATTCGGAAAAATAATTTAATGATTCTTGATCAAGCCTTACGGAGGTGAACTTCTGCCAGCGGTCCGTTACCACGAAATATTCATCCCCTTTTTTCCTGCAGGAAAGATCTAACACCAGGTTTTTCTTGCCTACTTCCCTGACTAATTCAGTCAACCTCTCCTCAAGAATCTGGCCTCCCTGGAACACATAGGATGTTACGATAACGGCAGCTGCTCCCTGGTCGAGCCAGTATTTGGCATTGGCTGTTGTTATGCCACCACCAATATGAAACCCTTCGGGATATGCAATGATTGCTTGTCTGGCAGCTTTTTCATTTCCAGGACCAAGCATGATTATATGCCCGCCGCTCAGACCATCCCTCCTATACATCTCCGCGTAGTAGGAGGAAGGTTGGTCAGCCACAAAATTTGTTTTGAGCTGTTGCGGACTGTCGTCACTCAATGTAGAGCCGACAATCTGCTTTACCTTCCCGTTATGAAGATCAATACATGGCCTGAATTTCATATTTAAAGCAATTGCAACTTGGTTAATTCAAATAAATGTCTGATTTCTTTAAAATTCTCGATCCACCCCGGATTATTCTCGTGTCGAGGTGCCGCTAAGACAAGGAAGAGGCTTATTCATTATACTAAAGTATATGAATAAGCCGATGACAAAGACTTAGAGAGCAGATCGGCGCGT
>CAMYJP010000081.1:0-8595 GCA_947258675.1 uncultured Desulfobulbaceae bacterium
AGTCCGATCAGGCCAAGTCGTTGAGGGGTCCTTTTTCTATATTTCGGTGAGATAATTATGAAGAGAACAAGGAAGGGTGAAAAAAGCATCAGTCCCAATATTTGGATTACATTATATAGAAAGATCATTTAAGTTGTCTTGCTAAAATGCTCGTATGTTTTGTTTGTAGTGACAAGTCTGGGCTATTGAAAAAAAGGGTGAATCAAATAGCAACCTACAGATTTCCGTCTTACAAGGGGAAAATTTCTTATTATTAATGCATAGGGCTTTTGCAATAGAATTTCAGCATATGCCACAGAGACAGTTAACGAAAGCAGAAGATAAAAAAAAAGGGCTGTTAGCACAACACTATTTGCATAAGAAGTGTTTGATTATTATTCGACTATAAAAGATTAATGCAATGAATGTTATTCTTATCGATCCCTCTGAAATAAATGGCGATGGTCGTGTTGTCTTATCTGGTAGGCGCAGTGAGCATATTCTAAAAGTGCTGCGTTTAGGGTGCGGCGAAAAGTTTAGAATAGGTATCATTAATGGGTTGATTGGAGAGGGGGTTATTGAAACAATTTTTTCCAAAAGAGGCGAACAGGGCAGGGTGGTTGTTAAAATATCTGCAAACAATCCCCCACCACCACGAGCTGATATTGATCTAATTCTTGCATTGCCTCGCCCTATAATGCTTAAAAGAGTATTAGCACAGATTGCATCCTTGGGAGTTACCCGTGTGTTTTTTATAAATGCCAACCGGGTGGAAAAAAGTTTTTTTGCATCTTCCCTGTTGCAGCATGAAAATTACAGAAAATATTTACTCTCAGGACTTGAACAGGCAGTTGATACTGTGATTCCCGATGTGTCAATTCAGAGACGTTTCAGGCCTTTTGTGGAAGACTTTTTACCTCGTATCCTTATGGAGTATTCATCTTTACTTTTAGCTCATCCGGATGTTCCACAAGCCTTGGGCGATGTCCTGGTAAATCCAGCGGAAGGGCGATTGCTTCTTGCCATTGGCCCCGAAGGTGGTTGGGTGGATTTTGAAGTGGATAAATTTAAAAAATTAGGCCTGTTGCCTTTTTCCCTGGGACCCCGCATTTTGCGGGTAGATACTGCAGTTCCTGCATTGATTACGCAAATAAATCTTCTGCGTACTTTGCGCGGATAAATGGTGGGGATTATCGGTTACTTCGAGTCAACCGTTCTTTGACCTTATCTACAATAAGGTTCAACTCTTGCATTTTCATTCCATAAAGCACTACACCATAGATTAAAGCGCCGACTCCTATACACGTGACAATGGAGGTTAGTTGCTGCAATATACCTCCTAGAGTCCATGGCTCGAGAAGATTTCGTAAAAATAAAACAAATACCCCCATTATAAAGGAGGCACCAATTATTTTCCCTATTCCGCTAAAGATGTAAGTCAAAGAATAACCGTCGACTTTACGATGGAGCGCAGTTGCCAAAAATAGAAAATTTAGCGTCATTGCAATTGATACTGATAAGGCTAGAGCTTTATGCTGAAAATCATTTATTGTCAGCATAATGACAATAATATTGCTTCCTACAGCAAGGAAACTTCCAATTACAGGATATTTGGTTTCATCAAGCGCATAAAAAACCGGAACCATTATTTTTACTGAAGAATAGGCAAAAAGACCGAGGGCATAGTAGGAGAGAGCTTCAGCAGTTTTAACGGTAGTGTAGGCATCAAATTTACCGTATTGGAAAATTATTCTGACTATTGGTTCGGCAAGCAGTATCAGACCAACAGAGGCAGGTATTGTCAGACATAATGCCATTACCTGGGAAGATAAAAATGTGGATTTAAGGTTTTTTATATCTTTCAGTGCAGCATATTTGGATATGACAGGCATGGTGGCAATGGACATGGCTACCCCAAAAAGACCCACAGGAAGCCAGAAGAGTCGAAAAGCGTAATTGAGCCAGGAAAGGCTTCCCTGTTCCAGTGAGGAAGCAAAATACGTATTGATCAGGATGTTAATCTGTAAAGGAGCGAGGCCGATCAAGGCAGGAATCATTAAGCGAAGAATCCTTCTCAACCCCGGATTTTGCAAATCGAGAGTAAATCGGTACCGAAAACCTAATTTCCTGAGCGAAGGTAGTTGCCAGATCAACTGTAGGATACCGCCGATCAGCGTTCCGAAAGCCATACCGACAATGGCAGGTTGCTCATAATGACGTAATATAAGAGCCAGGCTGACTCCGCCAACAATGGAGCCGAGATTAAAAAAGCTGGAAGCCATTGCTGGTATAAAAAAACGCTCCTTGGTGTTAAGAATACCCATTACCACTGAAGAAAGAGAAACTAAAATGAGAAAGGGGAACATGATCACGGTCAGTAGGTGGGTTAATTCAACTTTATTGGGAATATTCTCAAACCCTTCCCGGGCTGCCATGAAGCGGACTATGGGCTCAGCAAAAACGATACCGAGAACAGTTATTATACTGAGGAGAATCAGAAAAAAGGCAATGACATTATTGGCGAGTCGCCAGGTATCTTCAGCCCCCTTATTAGTATCATAATCTGTGAATACCGCCACGAATGCTGCGCTCAAGGCACCTTCCCCGAATAGATCCCGCAGAAGATTGGGGATACGAAATGCAACTACAAATGCATCGTAAGCAAAACCTGCGCCGAAAAATGCAGCAAAAACCTGTTCCCTGATAAGACCTAAAATGCGGCTGCACATAACAGCCACACTGACCGAACCGGCGGAACGGGCTATTTTTTTTGTATCACTTGAAGGAGTATTCATTGTTTGGAAGGCGTCAATATATGCATAACAGTAAAATTTGATTCCAGTTATATATGAGAATTGTCACCGGGGACCAACTTAACAGGCTAAAAAGAAGTTGACAATGTTCTTCCTTGACTTTGGGTCAGGCTTCTGAATAATATGCATTCCTTTGTTTTTTCCTGGTAAATTATAGCAGGAGAGGTTTACGATTAGCTTAGTCGGCCGCTGCTTTTCTGTGTTGATGAGGGAAACTGTTGAATAACTTTGGAGGGGTACATGCAAGACACAAAAATGATCAGAAACATAGCACTGTTAGGGCATAGCCAGGCCGGTAAGACATCATTGGCAGAAGCCATGCTGTTTACTTCCGGTAAAAACGATCGCCTTGGCAGTGTGGATAATGGATCTTCTACTATGGATTATGAACCAGAAGAAATTAAGAGGAATATTACTATCGGTTCATCGTTCAACCAGTTTCAGTGGAAAAAACACAGTGTATTTCTCATCGACACTCCAGGAGATGACAATTTTATTACCGATGCAAAATTTGCCGCCCAAGTTGCAGACAGTGCAATTTTTACTATTGGGGCCGTCCTGGGTGTCAGGCACCAGACAGAAAAGTTTACTTCTTTCATTAAAAAGCGATCACTGCCGACAATCATATTTATTAACAAAATGGACAAGGAGCGTGCCAATTTTGAAAATACGTTATTTGGTATAAAGGACAGTCTTCATCTCAATCCGGCGATATTACAGATTCCTATCGGTGCTGAGTCCGATTTTCGTGGGGTTGTGGATGTGGTGAAACAGAAGGCCTATATCTTCGATACTAAGGGAACGGGAAAGGTTTCAGTTGGAGAAATTCCAGAAACCATGGCTGACGACGTTCTGATTTATCGGGAAAGTTTGATGGAGCAGGTGGCTGAAACCGATGACCAGCTTATTGAAAAGTTTCTAGAAGACGGAGAATTGACCGAAGAGGAACTAATCAATGGTCTTAAAATCGCTGTTATGAAAGGGGAAATCGCCCCAGTATGTGTTGGGGCTGCCTCGCTCAATTTTGGTACAGAAATGCTTCTAAATATGATAAACGATCTTTTACCTTCACCTCAGGACACTCAAGTGCATGTTGGGATTGATTTGAAAACTAAAGAATCCGCAGAGCGAAAACCAGAAAGTAGTGAAGCCTTTTCCGCGCAAGTTTTTAAGACTATGGCAGATCCATATGCAGGACGTTTGACCATTTTTAAGGTTTTTTCCGGCACATTGGATGGAGATACATTCTATAATTCTTCCAAGAGAACATCTGAGAGATTTGGGCAGCTTTTTATTCTCGAGGGTAAAAATCAGAGACCTGTTGATAGCGTAAGTCCAGGAATGATTGCTGCGGTAGCGAAGCTGAAAGAAACAACAACCGGTGACACACTATGTTCAGAAAATGCACAAATAGTTTTTGAATCGTTGACACCGATGGAACCGGTAATGTCCTATGCCGTGCAAGCTAAAAAGGGTGATGAGGAAAAGCTGTTTTCATCAATATCCAAAATGCTGGATGAAGATCTGACATTGAAACTCACTAGAGAATTGCAGACTAAAGAGATACTGATATCCGGTGTTGGGCAAGTGCATCTAGAAGTAGTCGGCGAGAAAATTAAGCGAAAATTCGGAGTTGAATTGGATCTGCATCTCCCGAAAGTACCTTATAAAGAAACAATTAAAGGAAAAGCAAAGGTTCAAGGCAAACATAAAAAACAGAGCGGTGGCCGGGGCCAGTTTGCCGATACATGGATTGAAATGGAACCTTTACCTTCTGGTGAAGGCTTTGAATTTCAGGATAAGATTTTTGGCGGAGTAATACCAAAACAGTACATTCCAGCGGTAGAAAAGGGAATTGTCGAGGCTATGGGAAATGGTGTGTTGGCCGGATATCCTGTGGTTGACCTTAAAGTAGCCCTGGTGGATGGTTCTTTTCATGCTGTAGATTCATCGGAAATGGCGTTTAAAATTGCTGGTTCTCTGGCTTTTAAGAAAGCTGCTGTTGAGGCAAAACCGGTTCTGTTGGAGCCGATCATGAATATAACTGTCCGTGTTCCGGAAGACTGTGTTGGGGATGTTATGGGAGATCTGAACAGTCGTCGAGGAAAAGTCATGGGAATGGACTCCGAGGCCAAAAACGAGATTATTAATGCACAGGTTCCCATGGCTGAAATTCTGCGATACGCTCCTGATCTGACTTCTTTTACTGGTGGTCGAGGGTCATTTTCCGTAAGTTTTTCTCATTATGAAGAAGTTCCAGGCCAACTTGCGGATAAAATAGTTGAGGCTGCAAAACAAAGCTAGTTGATTTCGTAAATTTTATTATCTACGAGAGAATACATGGTAGACGATAGCGGAGACCTTTATTCCTGTGGAGTTTTAACAATCAGCGATAAGGGGGCAAGAGGCGAAAGGCGTGATACAAGTGGTGAGCAACTGAAGCAGTTGTTAGGCGATGAAGGTTTTATCATTGCCAAGTATTCTATTATACCTGATCAAATTGAAGAAATATGCTCTGTTTTAATTGAGTGGGTGGATAAGCTAAAGATTGATCTGATTATTACTACCGGGGGCACGGGAGTTTCTCCCAATGATTTTACTCCGGAAGCAACCTCATCTGTTATAGAGAAATTTGTGCCGGGTATTTGCGAGGCTATGCGCTGGTCAAGTTTTTCAAAAACTCCACGCGCTATTCTTTCAAGAGGTGTCGCAGGAATCAGGGCGGAGAGTTTGATTATAAATCTGCCTGGAAGTGCAAAGGCATCTGTGGAAAATCTGGAGATTATTTTAAAAGCTTTGCCACATGCACTTTACAAACTGAAAGGCGGGACCAAGGACTGTGGTTCCTGAGTTTTATCAGCAATCGATCAGAATTGGATCGGCATTCGGAGTATCAGGTCGTGCTGTTATTTCACCGATGATGTAGGGTAGTTCGCCAAGGGCGGTAAGTTGCTGCATTACATCTTCAACTAGCTGGTCATCTATAATAACCACCATTCCAATACCCATATTATAGGTACGGCACATTTCACTCGGTGTAACATTGCCTTTATCCTGAAGGAATTTGAAAACCGGCGGAACCGGCCAACTGTTTTTAGTAATAATAGCTCTGCTTCCTTGCGGCAGCGTGCGTGGGATATTGTCTATGAGACCACCACCTGTAACATGGACTAACCCACTTATTTTAAAATTTTTATTTAAATTCAGTATTGTTTCACTATAAATCCGAGTTGGTCTTAACAGTTCTTCACCAACAGTACAACCAAAGTCTTTAACATGATCATTTACTGACAAGCCCTGTTCTTCTAAAAATATTTTTCTGACAAGAGAATAACCATTGCTGTGGAGTCCGCTTGAAGCAAGTCCTACAATTTTATCACCGACTTTAATTTCTGATCCATCGATTATTTTATTCCGTTCCGCAATCCCGACAACAAATCCAGCGATATCATAATCACCAGGGGAATACAGTCCGGGCATTTCTGCTGTTTCGCCACCAATAAGGGAACACATGGCAATTTCGCATCCCTTGGCAATACCACTTACAACATCAGTGGCAACATCCAAATCAAGCTTACTGATAGAAAAATAATCAAGAAAGAATAACGGCTTGGCGCCACTAACGGCGATATCGTTTACACACATCGCAACGAGATCGATGCCTATTGTGTCATGCTTGTTACAGAGTTTGGCCAGATTTAACTTAGTACCTACTCCATCTGTGGAAGCGACGAGTACCGGGTCCTTATATTGATATCCACCTAAGCAAAAAAGCCCACTGAATCCACCTATATCTGTAAGAACACCTCTTTTGTAAGTTGAGAATACGATATTCTTAATGCGGGATACGAATTCATTCCCTTTGTCGATATCAACTCCGGCTTCTGAATATCTTGATTTTTTTGAGTTTTTCATTTCAATTCACTTTTGAAGCAAAAAGCATTTGTTTCAATTAATTTGTTAATGGCCGAACTTTACCGTGATCTCTCAGGGAAAAGAGCGGTTAAAATTAATTTTAGGAGTCCCAAAAATCAATCTCTTTCGGGATGTTTATCAGTAGTTATTGGGACTATAATTAAGAGGCTTGAATAATTTATTAACCAGTGTCCATCCGGAAACGGCCCTTTTTAGCAAATTCAGCGTCAATTTTCAATTGCTTGTGCGACGTACTTAAGTCGGACTCCGCATGACCAGAGGAAATCCTTTAGGGCAATTATTTGATTTCCTTGACCCTACTAAAAACTCCTCGTTTCTGAATTAGAAACAAGTAGTTCCAACATCCGTAATAAAAACAGTTTCCGGATGGGAACTCAGTAGAACCCAGTTTTACATTTCAGCTATTATTTTTCATGAAGCATCTGTAATCACAAGCTTGCGCCTGGTTGTATGCCATTTAAAAATCAATATTTTGTTGTTATCTCAGATTATTGAGTTTGAAATGTTGAACATATTCTAGACCAGAAAAAGGATTTTCGCATCTATTTTCTGTTGGTCTGTGTGCGTTTTAATGATGTTTTTTCAGATACACTTTTTGTAACTTTTATAGTCAGTTACAGTGTGTCGGGGATTTATTTGTTTTTATTATTCAGTTGTCTGATCCATAAAAACTATAATAAAATTTTTTATACATGGTTAAGACCTTTCTTTCTAGAGAATGGCCGTTGAAATAGCTCGGCTGTCCTGGTAGGATTGTCTACCATGAAAATACTGGTCACACTCATTGGTCTTGTATTAGTTCTTGAAGGATTGCCATATTTGGCATTTCCTGAGGCAATGCAAAAATGGTTGAAACAGCTTACAAAGACACCACCACGCCAGTTGCGTGTCATGGGGTTATTGGCTGTCGGAATTGGTCTGTTGATCTGTTTTATTACCCAGCGAACAGAATGGTTGCAATAAGTGCAAAGTAGGAAGAATATGGAATCGGAGTATTCGTTACTAAAAGTAATAGTGAGTTGCCGTCTACTGTTATTGAAGTTTGTAAACAATATTCTTGTAAGTAGGTGCTGATATCCTTTTGCTAACAAAGTAATTTGACCAAAAGAAGAAGGGAGAGAAAATATGAGACGCCTTACCGGCAAGTTGGTTATGCATATAATTTTTGCTTTATTGGCAGGGATACTAACTATTTCATGTGGACAGTCAGAAAAGGAAAATGAAACAACCGGACCTCCGGTAGAACCTTTAAAAAAATCTGATGAACAACTAAAAAGTGTATCTGAAACCATTAAGCTTGGAATAGCTGGAGCCCATAGTGGCGACCTTGCTTCTTATGGTCTTCCAACCCTTAATGCAGCTGAGCTGATTGTAGGTTTGATAAACTCGGAGGGAGGGGTTTTGGGCAGGCAGGTGGAAATACTCGCAGAAGATGATGTATGCAAACCTGAAGTAGCTACAAATACTGCCACAAAGCTGATTTCACAAGGAGTCCATGGGGTTATAGGACATATATGCAGCGGTGCTACAAAAGCGGCGATGGGAGTCTACAACGAAGCAAAAGTGATAGCAATTTCTCCGTCAGCAACAAACCCAGAGCTCACTCAAAGTGGTAATTATAACAATTTTTTCAGGACAATTGCTTCGGATGATGCCCAAGCAAGACTGGAAGTAGATTTTGTCCTGGATGTTCTAAAGCTTAATAAGATAGCAGTTATTCATGATAAAGGAGACTATGGTAAAGGTTTAGCTGAATTTGCCAAAGATTTTATTGAAAAATCAGGGAAGGGATCAGTTGTTTTATACGAAGGGGTTACGCCAGGTGCAGTTGATTACTCAGCTGTGGTTCAGAAAATCAAGCGATCGG
>CAMYJP010000081.1:8613-9526 GCA_947258675.1 uncultured Desulfobulbaceae bacterium
AAATCAAGCGATCTGGAGCTGAGGCTGTTATTTTCGGTGGATATCACCCTGAAGCGTCAAAAATAATTACACAAATGCGAAAAAAGAAAATGGAGATAATTTTTATTTCAGATGATGGAGTGAAAGACGACACCTTTATTAAAGTTGCCAGGGAATTTGCCGAGGGGGTATATGCTACAGGTCCGAAGGATGTGTCAAGTAATCCTATGGCAATCGATGCGATTAATGCCCATAAAAGTAAATATGGTAAGGAACCTGGGGCTTTTTTCCTAAATGCATATGCAGCAACACTAGCATTGATAAATGCATTTGAAAAGGCTGATTCCACTGAATATGACCTTGTATCTGAAGCATTGAGAACAGAATATGTAGACACTCCGCTTGGAAATATTAGTTTTAACATGCAAGGTGACGCCATTGGTGTAGGATTTTCAATGTATCAGGTGCAAAACGGCAAATATGTTGAAATGGAATAATTGCATAACCTAAAGAGAGGTAATTGTAGAGTATATCCTTAAGCTATATGGTTCTGTTTTTTAAGGATGGCCGTTGTCAATAAACCATGAATTCGTGATAGGAAGATTTAAGTTCTTTACCTTTTAATTCATATAGCCTTAAAAAAATAATGGCTATGGTAAATGCATTTTATGGCGTCTTGTTTTTAGGGGCTGTCGTTTTTTCTCTATTTATTTTAAAATTGTTCTCCACCATGGGATATTATTGCTGAGTGTATACATTGTCCGTAACAAACCGGCGGGACGGTTGGCAGTTAATGAACCGAACTGACGATTGACAGATGCAAACATTCAAGGTCAAACGACAGCTCACTGACTTATAATATGGAATATTTTATTGAACTATTATTGGGAGGACTCACTCGCGGCAGCATCTACGCCCTTATAGCTCTAGGCTA
>CAMYJP010000082.1 GCA_947258675.1 uncultured Desulfobulbaceae bacterium
CTTCTAAATAATAATGCGCAGCGGGATACCATAAAAACCAGTTTTAAAGCTGCGGGTCTATATTCCCAGGCCCACCGCACTCAGGCGTATAACAGGTAACGTTTTTAAACTCACATTTTTCTTTGCAACCTGGGCATTCATTAGGCGGAGATGCTGCGGTAAGCAGAAATCCACAGTTTCCACATTTCCAATACGTTAAGCCGCATCCAGGGCAGAGATCTCCTTTGAATGAGCTTGAAATAGATTGGCCGCAGTTTTTACAGGTTTCATCCGATCCGTTTCCCATTATGAACCTCCTACTTTTATTTAAAAACTTTACCACTTAAAGTGGCACTTTATGAGGGCTGTTCTTTTTTAATGTGACACTGACGACATCTAATCGGTGCATTTGGCCTTTCAGAGGATCTATGACAATCCTTACACACCTTATGGGATATATTCTGCCAGGATTTTGTGTCATCAAACATTCTAGGAAAAAGCTCTTCAGTGTGGCAGTTATCACATTTGCCGTTCGAAAGATACATCGGGTCCAATGAATGTTTTTCATGGTTAAAAGTGATAATGCCCATTCTGTTTGTGAACAGAAAAAGTTCATCCGGGCCGGCCTGGGATCCAGGTAGCTGGAGTTTCATAATCTCATCTATATTATTCACACCATCTCCGTCTGAATCCAAATTTTCAACTTTTTCAAAAGCGAGCGTATTTTCCTTAAGTGCAGCAGCATAACTGTTTAAGCAATTATTTATGGCGGGCAAATGGCAGGTGCGACAGCTGTCCAACTGAGAATCAATTGCTGACGGGTACTGGGCGGTAAACCGTTTAAGAACCCCAGGAGTGGCAAAAGCAATTGCAGGAGCAATGATACTGGCTGAAATGATTATGATCCAGAAATTCTTCATGAACGTTCTCCCTTGTCAATTCTAAGATACATCCAGGCTCTATTTTGCTGCTGCAAAATACAGAGTTTTAAATTCATCAGTTAATTTTCTTAAGGACTCAATATTTGTTTGATCTGTGGTTTGTTTGCATTTCATAGCTGATATGAGCATTTTGTGGAGTATGGTCAACTTTTCAACATACTGATTTGCGGTAGGTTTGATCCTCTGGGTCATGAAATATTGGGAAATGATCTCCTGGATTTGATTTGCATGGTCCTCCTTATTCATAATCCAACGGACTAATTGGTTTGCATTGTGATCCTTTTCTTTTGAAATGGAAAGTATCTGTTGCATGGATTTTTCAATTGTTGTGGTATGCTCACTGATAGCTTCAATGCGGGCCTGATCATCATAGATTCCACATGGAATTTCACAGTGCGCCCAAGCCTGACTCGCACTCAAAACCATAATCGCAACGCTGATAATCACTTTCAAAATTTTCCTTGATTTCATGATGTTCTCCTTTGCAAGTTTAAAAGTTTAAAAATCAGTTCTCTTCCTACCCAAAAAAACCTCTAACCAGGCGGCCACGAAAATTTCCGGCCGGAAAGAATGTGAAGATGCAGGTGGAATACTTCCTGTCCGGCTCCGGCGCCATTGTTAACAACCAACCTGAATGCATCAGAGACTCCCTGTTCCTCTGCTATTTGGTTGGCAGTTAACATGAGATGACCAAGCAGTGCTTTATCTTCTGAATCACTGTCAGATAACTTGGCAATATGTTTTTTGGGAATTAGCAATATATGAGTAGGGGCTTGCGGATTAATATCTTTGAAAGCAAGACACTTATCATCTTCGAAGACAATGTCTGCCGGGATAGCACGATCGATAATCTTCTCAAATATGGTTTCAGACATACACACCTCCTTTTTTATTTTTTTCATTATATGATAATTTTATTTGCTCTTAGTTTTTTTCATGTAAACCAGAAAAATGGCTTCAACCTTGTCTCATTTCTGTTACCAAGCGTCGAATAGAGTTTTCCTGTTGTTCAATGCTTTCAACCAATCTGAACTGGACAAGGGCTCTAGAAAGATTCTGTCCATGTCTCACAATTTTGAAATACTTATCACCGGCGAGATAATCTGTAAAAAAACGCAGTCCCAATTCGTAAGTTATGAGTCGAATTGAATCATAGATATATTCATAATCATTATTAGTTAAAAAATGAACCGCTTCCTGAAGATATCCTTTCAGCAGATGACGGCAGAGATTTGTGTCAAAAAATATTTTGTTATATGAAGACGTTTCCTCCCCCAGTATATTACAGGCAGAGCGTAGGCTATCCCCAATATCATAATGAATAAGGCCGGGTTTCACTGTATCCAGATCCAACACCGCTATGGACTTTGCCGATTGATCATCAATCATGACATTTGAAATTTTCGGATCACCATGAATTACCTGTGAGGTAAGTTTTCCTGTTTTTTTTTCATTTTCTAAAAGAGATCCTTGTTCTCTACGGTCTTCAATAAATCGCCGGCAATATGTTGTCTCATCTGTATGGTCCAGGTTGTTACAATCGTCCAGAACAGAATCATAAAACGCCAGGTATTCCGGTATAATATGAAAGCCTGGCAGAGTATCATGAAGTTTTTCTGTTGCAAGATCGCTGACCAAAAAGTGAAATCGCCCAATTGCCTTACCGATCTCTTTTGCGTGTAAGGTATCATTCACATTGTTAAAGCAGGTTGCGTTATCAATAAAGTTAAACACCCTCCATAAAGTTTTGTCATAATCCGTGAAATAATCAGCGCCGTCTTTTGTACATACAAGGCGAATTATTTCCCATCGTTTACCATCGAAAATATTTGATGATGCCAACCTGTTATCAATATGATCTGAAATGACACGTAAGTTTTCTATTATTTTTTTTGGATATGGAAACACATAGGAATTGATCTGCTGAATGACAAATTTTTTATCAGCAGATTTTTGATGCAAGACAAATGATTCATTAACATTGCCGAAATTAAGTTTTGTTATATTTTTTACTGAAACAGGCAATTTAAATTGTTCAGCAATCCATCGAACATGTTCCAGTGGTGTCTGTTTTTTGCTGTTCTGATTCACCAAAAAATGTGTTCTCCCAAAGTTTATGTAAGTTTATATGTTAGCACCAGCTTTGTCGTTTTCGAAAAGCCATTTTTGCAGCCGGCGAAAATCCTTACCAATAGTTGCATTTGCACCGTTAGATACCAACATTGCATTTGATGTTTTGCTGCTGCTGTTCGCAAGGATTATAGATTCAGGTTTTTCTTTGGAAAACTTTTTAGTCAGAGCAAGTCCGTTCCCCTGAGCATCTGTTAGATCGGAATCCATAATCACCAGATTGATATTTGCAGTTGAAAAAAAGGAAACAGCTGAAGCAAAACTATAAGCAACATATATTTCTACATTCCCGAATTGATAATAATGACGGAGGACATCAACAAAGTCCTGGGCAGTCTGCATATTATCTTCAACAAGGAGAATCCGAGGAAAGCGCAAAGAAACCTTTTCAGCTAAAGGTTTGCCATGATGTTTTACAATTTTTCCTTCAGGGCGGCTCATCCTGAATGATGAAAAACAATCTTTAAACCACTGGAAGACAGCCAATATTTTTAGAGCCGCACGATCGCCAGGTGTTTTATCTTCTGCCCTGATCTTTTTCGGAAGTTCTTTGTTGTTGCTATCCTCCATAATTAAATACTCCTGGTTCACATAAAGTTACAGATCGTGCTGCAGCAACTCTATCAAATCCTTTTCGATAGGAGAATCGGTGAGGTCACGATTAAAATGTTTACGGTTAAATACATTTTCCAGGGAGATACGGAGATCACGAGTAATATTCTTTGTCGTTTTCCTCAAAAGTTTATCCAAACAAGTGCGAACAAAGGACTCAGGATAAAGGACAAAGGCATAACAGGTCTGTTTTTCTTCGGGCAAAAAGGGAATAAAAGATTTATTCATTGAAGTATGTCCTCGATTCATTCCTGCTTTTGATATTACATATAACTGCAGATCAGGATAATACAAACCAGGTGCTTCCATCATTAATCGATGTGCTCTAGCACTAATAAGGGCCTGAAAATGAAGAATTATATCGCGGACAGATGTAACATACATCTCAGATAGAGTATGAATATTACTTTCTATTGCCTGTAATTCCCTAGAGGAATCGATGTCTGAACCGTTCATGATTAATAGCTTCCTGAAAGATTAATCATCATAAATATAATTAATTTTCATTTTAGAAATGAAGGCAATCACTCTAGAAAAAAACCTGACATGCAAAGACTTTTTGGTAAACATACTGATATACAATTAAGTTTATTTATAATCCTTTTGGTCCGTTATTTCCAAGAAAAGAATTATTCTCATTAAGTATTATTTTCCATTTCTAAGAAGAAAAAAAATTCTTCATCATTACTCCAAATTTCCCTAAACTCTTAAAATTTTTTTGACGATAATCGGATATTCTTTTCATATCCATATAGGATACTACCTTGTCAACATGTATCCAAAAAGCAACTAATATTTTATCACATTACAGGAGGATCACTATGACGGTTAGAGAAATTAAGGAGAGAGCGAAACAAATGGGAGTTAAGGCAGCAAAAATGAAAAAAGCAGATATGATTCGTGCTATCCAAGCAGTTGAAGGTAATTTCCCATGCTTTTTATCTGCTTCAAATTATTGCGATCAAATGGCATGCTGCTGGCGTCAGGATTGTGTGGAAAACTGAATATAATCACTTATTTTTAATAAAAAAAAGGAGAAGAACCGGTGTGTTCTTCTCCTTTTTTTGCGCCCTCTCAACTGTTAAATTTTAAAAACAGTTGCCTGATATTCCGAAATTTAGTTATCGAACCAAAAAAATTCCGTTTTTTTATAATACCCAGCGTACTTATTCCGAAAACATGGAATTTTCTACGTTTTAGCATTTCAAAATATAAGTAAATGTATGTAATTATACGAATAAATTTTTATTATTAGGTTGGTATCTTTATTGCTATAAGAATTAAAAAACAGTCTTATCTATAAACAAAGAGGATTAGCCAATGAAAAAACATAAAGACAATATTGAGTATAGGCAAGACTTGCGTTTCAGAGTCAACGATCAGGTGCTTGCAGTAGTTAATTCTGCTGAGCAATTCCATATCATTGATATCAGTGATCATGGACTTGCCTTCCGTTATGTCGGAAAGAGTAAATGGTTCGGCAACCCTGAAGAGGTTGACATTTCTTACAGAAATACTATCTGTCTGAAAAAATTTCCCGTTGAATCGGTTTCTGATTATACTGTTGGGAGCGATCCATTGCCGATGAGACGGCACAGCGTGAAGTTTGGTAAACTGAAATCACATCAGCAGGCACAACTCTACCAACTCATTCTATACTATACAAAAGGCAAAGCCTAACTTCACTATCCTGCCAAATCTATACTGTATCAGGTGATTCTCAGTCATAAAGAGTCATACGGTTGGAGAGGTTTGTCCCTCTTACAGAAGTGCAATAATAGCAGTGCATTCATAGTAAATTATGTCAGCTAGGAGAATGAATAATTCTTCCTTACAGCCTTTGATACAATCCACCTGCAATCCAGCCCAGCCGGGAAGGTTACGAAATCTCCAGGACCAAACGAAACTTCCTGTTCAGAGGTTTTCACAGTCACTTCTCCTTCAAGAATATAACATTGTTCCTGCTGATCATAATGCCAATCGAAACTGGATGGTTCGCATTCCCAGATCGGCCAATCATTAACATTGTACTTTTCAAGCTTCTGAGGATCAGGTTTTTCAATTGTAATTTTCATTGGTACATCTCCCTTAAATGAGTGCTATTAATAAAACATTCCAACAACAGCGCCAGTCATACACGTTGCAAGCGTTCCGGCGATTATTGATTTTATCCCAAGTGCCACAATCTCACTTTTTCGATCTGGAGCCATTGCCCCCATTCCACCGATCATTATTCCCAAACTGCCGAAATTAGCAAAACCGCACATTGCATACGTCATTATCATTTCACTTCTTATACTCAGGGCTTTGTCAGGCAGTTTTGACAGCTCAATATATGCAAGAAATTCATTGAGGATTGTTTTTACACCCATTAAAAATCCTGCCGTTACGGACTCATTCCACGGAATACCCATAAGCCAAACAATCGGTGCCATAATATAGCCTAAAACTCTTTGCATGGTTATTGGTTGACCACCAACTTGTGGTAATATACTTAAAATAATATTAGTCAGGTGGACAAGTGAGACCAGAACAACAAGCATGGCAATAATATTAATGAGTAACTGAACGCCTTCAACCGTGCCTTTAGTAACTGCATCCATTGAGCTCGTCGCACTCTGCGGAGGTACTATTTCTCCGGCCGTCGATACTCCGGTTTCAGGAATAATAACTCGAGCTATTGTAAGTGCAGCAGGCGCACTTATAATAGACGCGGTAAGGATGTGCCCCATGGCGCCCTCTATAACAGATTCCAAAATTGCCGCATAAAGCACCATCACTGTTCCTGCAATAGTAGACATGCCGCAGGTCATTATGCAGAACAATTCACTTCTGGTCATACGGGAAAGATACGGTCTAATAAAAAGAGGCGCCTCAATCATACCCACAAAGATATTAACAGCTGAACCAACTCCGAGGGCGCCACCTACATCTAATGTTTTTTGTAGAGCCCAGGCAAACCCTTTTACGATAATCGGCATTATGCGCCAATAAAAAAGCAGTGAAGATAAACCACTGACCACGACGACAAGAGGTAGCGCCTGAAAGGCCAAGATAAAGCTTGCGCCGGGAAACCTTTCTTCAAATGGCAGGTCACTGCCACCCAAATATCCAAAAACAAGTGAAGTTCCTGCTGTAGTAGCTTCTTGCAAGGCAAAAACAGCTTTATTTAACAGGATAAATACTTCTTGGGAAATTGGAAGTTTCAGCAGCAGTAAGGCAAAAATAAACTGCATCGTCAGTCCAATTCCTATGGTTTTCAATCGTACCTTCTTTCTGTTTTCGCTAAATAGCCAGGCCAGAAAAACCAAGGTAAATAATCCAAAACCACTGTGTATTGTAGAAATCATTCTAGTGTTATTTTTCTAAGAATTTGAGAGAATAACGTAAAAACCCCATTCGTTACCACCGACAACTAAATAATGCTCAATCCAAAAAAGATTCAAATGTAATACTGATAAATAAAAAGTCCCAAAACGGAGTCAATGCAATTTAGCCATCTCAATTAAAAGATTATTTCTTTTTAATGTCTATTATATTCTCAAGAGGATAACGTCCCTCTTTGCCTTTATCTCTGTTAAACAATATCAGTTCATGTTCGCCTAGTAGGTCAACGTACTCACCATACCTTTTTCTGACCTTACCGGTACTTGTTTTATATTTTAGGGCAACACTGAAATTTTTATCATGTTTTTTTTGCAGTCCATGTATGAAACGAATTATTTCTTGATTATCCATAAATTGTTCCTTTTTGATATGACTCAATTAGTTTCCATCCGTAAACGGCCCTTTTTAGCAAATTCTGCGTCAATCTTCTTAATTGCTTGTGCGACGTACCTAAGTACGACTCCGCACAATTCTTTGATTTCCTTGACTTTACTAAAAATTGCTCGTTTCTGAATTGGAAACGATCTATTGTAACCACCCGGATGGAACACTAATTAGCGTGATATTCGCATGCATTGTATTTTAGGTATTATAAAGAACCCTTACATTTTCAGAGATATGTTCCAACACCTCTTCTTTGGGTCTCTTTTTCAAGATTGTAATAGCTTCAAGTGCTAAAAGGATATTTGCCGGTTCATTCCTTTCTCCAGGTGTTGGGCCCAAAACCGGGCTATCAGACTCTAGCAAAAGACAGGATAGGGGAAGCTTTTTTACTAATTTTTGTTTCTGCTTTGACCGGACAATAGAAGGTGGCACAGAGACAAAATAGCCTGCCTCAACTCCTGGCATTGCAGCAGAATATTTACCATCAAAGGCATGCAGCTGGACCCTTTTGGAACCAGCCTCAAGTAGCATCTTTACAACATGACGACCGGCCGACCTTGAATGAATATTCATAACCATATCAAGTTCATCAGCCAATGAGATAAAACCTTTTAAGATATGGCGTTGAAGTTCTCGATCTTTTTCTTCTTTGGCTATCCAATAATCTAGGCCTATTTCGCCTATGGCTTTTAATTTATTTTTATTTGTGCGAATGAACTGATAGAGTTCTTCTGCATGCTGCAGGTTCAAATTTGATGGATAAAGTCCAGCCGCAGCGAGAATTTCCGGATGACGGTCAGCCAAAATAATATTCTGTACAGCATCTTTAATATTCTCTCCGACTGCGAGTACCTTGTCTATCCCGAGCTCTGCTGCTTTCTTTAACACTTCATGACGATCATTATCAAATACAGGGTCACAAAGATGGGCGTGAGTGTCTATTAATTTCAATGAAGTATTCATTAGGATTATTTCATCAACTGGTAACAAGATGAGTCGATATTGAATTTCAGAAATAATTAAAAATAAAAG
>CAMYJP010000083.1 GCA_947258675.1 uncultured Desulfobulbaceae bacterium
GAAAGCATTAAAGAATGTGTTGCATTGGGACAGCGAATCGGAAAAGCGGTTATTGAACATACCTATTGAGTTTCCATTTGAAATGGTTCTTTCGGAGTCTCGCCTTGCTTGCTTACCTTAATAATCTCGATGTCGGCCTGAGAGTCGTCATATCCTAACAAAGAGCTAAATGACTGAAGGTTTGCAAAAAAGGAAAGCACCACAAATTAGCCCGGGTGATTCCTCGAGGAATTCTCGGGCTAACCTCTCTATAGCCAAATGAGAATCAAAGAAAAACGCAGAATAGTGCAACTTTTGCGCTTGACGACTGTAGATACGATCCTGGAAAAATTAAAGTCGATACCCGGCACCAAGGTAATAAACCCTCTTTTCGCAGGGTTGTGCAGTACGGACGAAGTCGTCAGGTGGCATGCCATCACAGCAATGGGATCAGTGGTTGCCGATATAGCAGACAGGGAAATGGAAACAGCCCGCATAATTATGCGGCGGTTGATGTGGAGCTTAAACGATGAGTCCGGTGGTATCGGTTGGGGAGCACCGGAAGCAATGGCAGAAATAATGTCTTGCCATCGCGGAATTGCTGAAGAATATTCCCATATGCTCGTATCCTATATGAGGGAAGACGGCAATTTTCAGGAGCATGAAATAATGCAACGCGGCGTGTTATGGGGGGTTGCCCGTTTGGCACAAGCTTGGCTGGACCTGATGCAAAAGTGGAATGCTACTCACTATACCATGCCCTATCTGGCTTCCAATGATGCTTTCAATAGAGGCCTTGCAATCTGGGCCCTCGACCAGCTTCACTCGTCAGAAGCACATGCTCCAATTACCAATCTCCTCCATGATACATCGGAGGTGCGATTTTATTGGAATAGATCTTTTATTACCGAGACTGTTGGACAATTGGCGGCAAAAGCACTGGCCAATAGTACCTAGTTTTTTTGCTGAAAAGCATCAATCTGCGATGAGTGTATGAAAACAGTACTCTTTTCCTTTCTCCTCATTCTGCCTGTTCTATTCAATTCTAGCTACACCAGTGCTTCTGCACCAACTGAAAAGATTGTTCTCCCACCTGGTTTTTCCATCAGCATTTATACTTCTGAAGTCCCCGGAGCACGATCCATGGCCCTAGGCTCTAGGGGAACTTTATTTATCGGTACCAGGACTAAAGGCAAAGTGTATGCGGTACTTGACAAAGACAAAAACCATGTAGCTGAGGAAGTAATTACGATTGCTCGTGGTTTGTTCATGCCGAACGGGATTGCTTATAGAGAAGGGTCTCTCTATGTCGCCGAAGTAAATCGAATCCTGAAATATAATCAGATTGAAAATAACCTCCACAATCCCGGGAAACCGGATGTAATAAAAGATGATCTTCCCAGTGATGAACATCATGGCTGGAAATACATAGGCTTTGATCCAATAGGCAAGCTTTTCATTCCAATCGGTGCCCCTTGTAATATCTGCGAACCCGGCAGACCGTATGCTGCGATTCATCGGATGAATCCTGATGGCACTGAATTTGAGCAATTTGCCCAAGGAGTAAGAAACACAGTAGGGTTTGACTGGCACCCGACAACCGGAGATTTCTGGTTTACCGATAATGGACGTGACTGGTTGGGTGATGACCTGCCTCCGGATGAACTGAATCATGCTCCTCGGCAGAACATGCATTTCGGCTACCCTTATTGGCATGGGAAAGATATCCCGGACCCGAAATTCGGCAAAAAACCAAAAAAAATCCAGCTCACCCCGCCGGCTTTAGAACTGGGACCCCATGTTGCAGCCCTTGGTATGCGTTTTTATACAGGAAACATGTTTCCCAAAAAATATAAAAATCAATTGTTTATTGCAGAACATGGTTCCTGGAACAGATCCACACCAATCGGCTACCGAATTACCTCTGTCAGCATTGAAGACAATAAGGCTTCTCACTATAAAATTTCTGCTGAAGGATGGCTGCAAGGCGGTCGCGAATGGGGAAGGCCGGTCGATGTCCTTATTATGCCGGATGGTGCAATGCTGATCTCAGATGATAAAGTGGGGGCTATTTATAGAATTACCTTCAACACACTTTAGCGATACTATTCACAAATGGCTTGCCAACCGTTTGGGAGCGTTTCCACAGAAACCTGAAGATCGTCGATCAAATTTTGTATTTCATTAATATTACAGTTGACACAGGATCTCCTGCGTTTTTCCTTAACATCGGCCAGTTCCTGTTTGACAAACAGGACTAAGGCAGCACCGACTTCAGCTCTTATACCTTCTATCTGCCAATTTTCCTGGGAACAGAACTTGGACAACCGTTGCCAATTTGCAATGCATCGAGCCACTCCTCTATACAGCGATTTATCCCTGTTCATAGGAGCAAGATCCCTTAAAATTATCTCTCGATAGCGCTTAACAACCGATTCCTTTAATGAATATAATTCTTCTTTTTCAAGAGATATACCTGGACCTTCCGGATCTTGAGCCAGGTAGTACAATGAACTATGCAGTGCCACTTCAGGTATTTCTCCTGAATGAAGAATATAGAAAGCCTCTTCTTCTAGCAAAGAACTCCTATCACGCATAGATTATACTGAAAGTATTAATTGGTTTTACTGATAACAACAGATTGAACAGTTACACGGGGCTATAACCAGGACGATGAGGTAACGTTTTGTAATCACTGGATATCATTATCGTCTTTCTGAATGGAATCGAGGCCGAAAGCCTTTCGGAACATAGCGAGATTATGTCGTTTAACTTCCGGAGAGTCATCACTCTTCAAAAACAAAATAGGATTATGTAGAAGCTTGTTGGCAATAGCTGAGGCCATTTTTTCAATGCTTTTTTTCTGGTTGACAGGCAAATCGCCAAGCTGTGACAAAGTTCTTGAAAGTTCGGTCTCACAAATTGTATTGGCCTTTTCCCGCATAGCTACGATAGTCGGCGTGACCTCCATACTTCCCAACCAGAGCATAAACTTTAACGTTTCTTCAGTCACTATTCTTTCGGCTCTGATAGCTTCCTTGTCCCTTTCCGCCTTATTAATATCCACTACACTCTGCAGATCATCAATGCCATAGAGATAGACATTCGGCAGATCATTCAGCTTTGGGTCCAGGTCACGGGGTACTGCTATGTCAATAAGGAAGAGCGGGCTATTACGGCGCTTCTTCATAATCGGCTTCACTTGATTGCGAGTCAGGATAACATTGGGGGCTCCTGTTGAACTAATTAAAATATCAACATAAGTAAGCTGCGGAACAAGCTCGTCAAAAGATACTGCTTTGCCATTGAAACATCGGGCCAGATTAACGGCCCGTTCAAACGTTCTGTTTGCAACTACTACTTCATCAATCCCCTGATTTAATAAATGCTGAGCGGCAAGTTCCGCCATTTCTCCTGCACCGACCAACATTGCCCTTTTTCCTTCAAGAGTGCCAAATATCTTTTTTGCAAGCTCAACAGCAGCATAACTAATTGATACAGCACTAGAGCCGATTTCTGTTTCAGTTCGAATACGTTTTGCAACTGAAAAAGCTTTATGCAATAACCGATTAAGAATGACACCTGTGCAGTTACGTTCAGATGCATCCCGATAAGCCTGCTTCAGCTGTCCAAGAATCTGCGGTTCCCCCACTATCATGGAGTCCAGACTCGCACCAACCCGAAATAAATGTCTGATCGAGACCAACCCGAAATAAATGGTTGATCGAGTCTTCACCCTTGTGCAGATAAATATATTGCTCCGCTTCCTCATAGGACATACTTCCGGCAAAAAGAAATTCCCTTATTTTTCTTTCTGTCACATCGCCATCTGCGGCTGAGAAAAGGACTTCCACACGATTGCAGGTGGACAAGAAACAAAATTCCTCACAGCCAGGAATGGCCTGCAATGCCATATAAGGAGCTCCCGGGTTATCAGTGAAAGCCAAACGTTCCCGAATTTCCACCGGGGCGGTTTTATGATTGACCCCAAGCAGCATAATTTTATCAGCTGACATAGGAGTGCACCCCCGTCAATAAAAAATTCACTCCCCAAAGAGTAAATAATACTGCCAGGAAACCGATGATTGCCATAATTGCCGCACGCCTTCCCCGCCAACCAACGGTAAACCGTTGATGCAACAAGGCGGCATAAAGAAACCAGGTGATCAGCGACCAGGTTTCCTTCGGGTCCCACTGCCAATAAGAACCCCATGCCTGTTTTGCCCAGATAGATCCTGTTATGATACCAAGCGTCATTAAAGGAAACCCGATGGCCAGACAGTGATGATTCAAAGAATCCAGAGCTTCAAGAGATGGGAGGCGAGTATAAAAGAGGCCGAAGCGTTTCTTTTTAATTTCTCTTTCCTGCAGCAGATACATTATGCCGCCACAGAACGCCAAGGCGAGGAATCCGTTAGCCATGATGGCAATGCTTGCATGCACAGGCAGCCAATTGCTTCGCAATGCTGGTGGCAGCTGGGTGACTGTATTTGACGAAAAGGTCGCTACCAGCATAAGTCCCGTAATAACAGGACTTGTAAATGTACCGAAGTTTTTTACCTTATACCGCCAGTGAAAAGTCAGATATGCCCAGGTCAAGGACCATGCAAAAAAGGATACAGCTTCATGGTGGCTCGTCAATGGAGTATGACCGGCCTCAATATATCGAATTACAAGGTATACTGTATGCAGCAGACCACCTGCCAATAGAATAAAGCGTGCAATTGTTCGCACTTCTTTCTTCTGGGAGAAAAAATATACCGAATATACAATGGTAGCAAGAATGTATATGAACAGGGTCCCTTGAAAGAGTGGATAGCCCATTTAGAATGCCCCCATTAAGAAGTTCTTACGGAAAATAATACCCCTGTGAATAACCTCATAATAATTATGAAATTTTTTCATTAATATAATTACAATGTAGCGGAATAACTTTCTCACAATCGCACTGAACAAAAAAACAATTTCCTTCACTCTAATAATCAGTAATTTTTTTTAATACCCCTGTATCAAAATCATTACCTAAAACCGATTTAATATGGTTCTCAATTGCTTCCCAATTCCCCTCTTTTATCCAGACCACCATTTCCTTATGGATCAGCTGATGAAATACTGTTTCCGTTTTACCAGACTCTCTGACTTCTGAAAGAATATTATTCCGAAGTGCACCTAAGAGCTCCACCAGAATTTCGTATTCCAGACCAAATTGCTTTTCAAGTTCCATACGCAGCTGCTTAGCCAAGGCAGGGCTCTTTCCGCCGGTTGAAATTGAGACGGTAAAATCACCCCTTCTGACCGTTGCAGGTAAAATAAAATTACACTTCTGCGGCACATCAGCCACGTTTATCAGAACTTCTCGTTCTTCAGCTTCCAGATGAACATGATGCTGTACATCGATATCATCGGTAGCAGCAATTATCAGAAACGCCTTTTCCAGATCTCCGGCCTGATAAGCCCGGCGTACCAAAGTCACCTGAGAGTTATCACTGAGCTCCTCAATTCCAGGAGTCACATCCGGACTTATTATCTGAACCTCTGCATTGCAGGAAAGCAGACCTCGAACCTTTCTCTCAGCAACTCTGCCGCCACCTATCACGACACATAAACGGCCAGTGAGATCTATATTTACCGGGTAAAAAGACATTACAATTCTTTCTCGGAATAATTTATCAAACGATTAACCAAATTATTAAAGCTCCTCGCAGCAGATGAACACCCTCAAGGACATGAACTCTGACTTCGAGCTATGAGGAGTCTTTGATTTTAAGGAATACCATTTATTGGATTCGTTCACTAACCCCGCAGTTTGCTGGGAGGAAGGCACTCACTGTTCAGTTCATGACCATTTAAGAAAAAAGTTAGGATGTTGCAATAGTTAGTTATTAATTTGGAATTCACATCCAATTTATCAAAGCACAATCTGTACTTCTCGTATTATTAATTCATTTTTCTGATATGGTCACATAATGCGAGCCGATATCTCTGAATCTCCTTTTTCATCGGCCCGTTCAGACATTTTACTAAAGTGAGCCAGCCTCTTCCACGGATCTTCAGCGATCGCAACTTGTGAGTTTTTTGGATTTTGACATGATTAATGCATTTTAAAATAAGAATCATAAAATAAATATCAACAATACCAACGCAGCCAGCACAAAACGGTAATAAGCAAAAAAAGCCAGAGATCTTTTTTGCACAAATCTCAGCAGAAAACTAATAAACAAATACCCTGAAACAGCTGAAGACAGGAAACCGGTTATATATAACATAGATTGTCCTGATTGAAGTCCTTGGCTCAGAATTGTCGGCATATGATAAATGCCGGCCCCCAAGATTACCGGTGCCGAAAGCAGAAATGAAAAGCGGGCTGCTGCAGAGCGATCAATTCCCAACAAAAGTCCGGCAGTCATAGTTATGCCACTGCGAGAAACGCCGGGAATAATTGCTATAGCCTGCGCCACTCCGATAAGCATTCCATCACGTATACTAATAGTATTGAACTCTCTGTTGCGTTTTCCCATCTTCTCTGCCAATAACAGAAGAAGGCCACCAACTGTCAAAGTAACTGTGACCAGCCAAGGCTGCCGAAAAGTTGTTTCTGCTGCATCTCCCAGGAATACGCCGGCCACAACTGCCGGCATTGTTGCAAGACAAATAAAGAAAAATATCTTTCGATAAAAAACAGCTTCTTTAGACCGATCACGGACCAGGAGTAAGGATTTGGCCATTAATAAAAAGTCTGCCCTAAAATAAATAAACAACGCTGCCAGGGTTCCCAAATGTAAGGCGACATCAAAAGCCAATCCTACTTCCTCCAGCCCTAAAAATGTTTCCACCAAGACTAAATGTCCAGAGCTGGAAATGGGAAGAAACTCCGTAGCACCCTGCAAGAAGCCAAGAAAAATCGTATGAAATATGTTCATTGGAAAATGATAGTATTGGTGAATTTCAGCTAATATGGGAGAAAAGAGCTGAATGGATAAAAACCCATCGGCTATTGATATAAGGTTTCTTATTTAAAAAGGTAAATTGCTCGTATTTATAGGTCGTGCAGACCACAGCTTTATGCCTGCAAAAACAACCGGATTCTCTATTTTTTAATCAATGCTTCTTTAATGTCGTTTTTCAACGTATCATGATCAACATAACCGAAATAACGCCTGATAAATACATCATCTCTGCCGACCAGGAATGAAACAGGAATTCCACTGATACCACCAAACCCATTAGTAACGTCATCATCGGCCATCAGAACCGGATAGTTTATTTTCAGTTTCTTTGCAAATTTTTTGACGATTTCACGACCACCCTGATCAACGGACAGTCCAATTACGGAAAAACCATCTGCATCATATTTCTTATGTAATTCAATGAGAGTTGGAATTTCCTCGAGGCAAGGTGGACACCAGGTAGCAAAAAAATTTATCAACCGCACTTTTCCCTGATATTCATTACTGTCAATAATATTTCCGTCCATGGCCGAAGGTAATGCAAAATGAACAATTTTACTTTCCGGGCCGACTTTGGCTGGTATTCGTTGGTCTTTTGAGGATATACCATTTTTTTCAGACGCCTGATCGCAAGCCGATGAGAATAATAATAATAATACAAAACCGCATACATATATCAGTATATTTTTCATGTATTCACTCCTAAATTTTACGAAAACAAAAAACCGGCACCCGACTCTCTGCTTGTCCGGCAGGGCTAACCATACAGTTCCTATACCATTTTATCAACCCCACTCGTTACTTCCTCTAATCTTTTGGAATAATTTCTGCAAAGTATAATTTACGCATGCTTTAGTTGATCTCACGGGAAGAGTATGGCATATATGGCTGAACTGCCTGTAAGTGCCAATAAAATTGAACTGTGTGGTGTATATGACAGCTGGGAAATGGCCAATTTTTCTTATAGTTGCTGTAGGGGTCTTCATGTCCACGCTGGACAGCAGCATGGTGAATATCGCTCTGCCATCTGTTATGCGTGAATTTCATAGTACCCTCCACAGCACAGAATGGGTGGTGATGATGTACCTGCTCATCATCAGTGTTTCTCTTCTGTTCTGGGGACATTTAGGAGATCGTTTTGGTAGAAGACACATATATTCATCCGGTATGCTTATTTTCGGCATTGGCTCTTTTTTATGCGGTTTAGCTCCACATATTTACTGGCTGATTTTCTCCCGGTTCACGCAAGCGGTTGGAGCAGCAATGATGATGGCATCAGGTCCAGCCCTCATTAAGGAATGTTTTCCCACTGCCCGTCTCGGTCGAAACCTTGGTTTCATTGGAGTGGCTGTTTCACTGGGCCTATTGACAGGTCCATCTCTTGGAGGCTTTCTCATTGAATTTTACTCATGGCGCTCAATTTTTTTTGTTACCGTGCCAATCAGCATCACATTCTTTCTGTTGAGCAAGATAGTACTTCCTGCCAGAATTGAAAAATCCAACCTGGAAAAATTTGATTGGATCGGAATTATTACATGGGGTGTATCTATAACCATTGCTATGCTTATTATCACACACTCACCTGCAGGTTGGACATCTCCACTTTTTTATTTTTCTACTGCCATAGGCATATTGATCTTTTCTTATTTCCTACGCCATGAGTCCATGACGGTAAATCCTTTATTTCCCCTTGATCTATTCAGGGAACGATTCTTTTACATTGCCATTATCTGTGCTCTACTGTCCTTTGCCGTCCTTTTTACTGTTACCCTGATGATTCCTTTTTTTCTTGATAATATTCTCAGATTATCCCCTTCCCGGATAGGCATGATAATGATGGCAATTCCCCTTGCTGTCCTTATAGTTGCGCCATTATCCGGTTGGTTGTCAGACCATATCGGCTCCAGGTATCTGACAACCGCTGGTTTGCTGCTGAGTACTATAAGCCTTTTTCTGCTTGCACAAATTAATATTGAGACACGGCCTTTGCAGATAGCATGGCGATTAACGTTGCTTGGTTGCGGTCAAGCGATGTTTCTTGCACCAAACAGTGCCTCGGTGCTTACCAATGTAAAAAATCATTACGCGGGTGTCTCAGCAGGGTTGCTAGCTACTGCAAGAAACTTCGGGATGCTTTTAGGAGTTGCCCAGGCGGGTGTGCTTTTTGCTTTTTTCTTTGACAAACATACTGGCGGGCTAGACCTGAAAGATTTTACAGCAGACCAGGCCCAGTCTTTTATAATTGCTCTTGAGGCTACATTTTATACTGCTGCGGCTATTAGTTCAACAGGGGTCATTCTATCTTGGTTACGGGGAGGAAGATTGAAAAAGACGAGAAGAACCCTTGAAAGGAATTGAAAGTAACTACGCAGCATGCATGTCTTAAGCAATAAACTCTTTATTATCTGACATACGCATCTATGTTCGGTCGATACAACTAGCCAGGTATTACAGAGGCAGCCTGACAGTAACTTCCATCCCACTGTCTTCTTGCTGCATAAAAGTAAATGAACCGCCATGGGCCTGCACTATTCGCTCCACCATTGTCAAACCTAAACCGGTGCCATAAGTCTTGGTGGTAAAGAAAGGATCTTTAGCACGGGCCAAATTGATATCAGCCATGCCCATACCCGTGTCTGTGATGGTTATTTTTCCCCAACCATCTTCTTCCTCGTAATAGACCTCAAGTTCGCCGCCGTTTGGCATTGCTTCAACTGCATTTTTTACAAGATGGAGCAGCATTTGTCTAATCTGCCTTATGTCCATTTCAAGTTGCGGCTGGGGTTCCGGTAGAAAAAAATTGCAGGAAATATTCTGCCTGGTGATTTTGGGCTGTACCAGCATTATAGTTTTTCTGATCAATGGATAAAGAAAGGCCTTCTCTTTTTTAGAGTCCGTTTGCGCCACAAAATCAAAAAGATCCTCTAAGGTAGATTCAACTCTGGCTGTTTCTTTTATCATCATTTTGATGAATTTCAGCCATTCATCGTCATCCACTTTTTTAGACAGCATTCTCGCTGCGCCACCAATCGTCGTAATTGGATTTCTAATCGCATGTACAAGTTGGGCTGCCATCTGCCCCAAGGCCGAATACCTTTCTGCCTCTACCAACAAATCTTTATTTTTATCTATTTCCTGGGTAAGAGCTTCGAGTTCACCTATCTTTTTTTCCATATGGGTATAGAGATGACTATGCTCAATGGCCAAACTGGCATGACTGGCTAAAAGTTCAAGGGTACTGATGAGGTTCTTGGTGATTGGCGAATGGGTAACAAAATTATCGGCAATAATTACGCCAAGTGAACGCCTTGGTGAATATAGCGGTACAACTACAAACGTGTCCTCGCCTAACTGATCAATAAGCTCGCGGGATACCGGCACACTGGAGCGTCCGTTGGTCACATTATAACTTGTTCGTTCAGTAGCAGATTTTATCAGGATGTTCTCCTGGTCGGAAAGTGGAATGCTGATCGATTGGACAATCTTGTTCGTCCGCAAATCTCCGTTCATTTTATTCGATTTGAGGCTTTGAACGATTTCAAGAAAACTCAATTTTTTCTCATGCATTTCCGCCCAGATCTTTCCGGCCTCTTCCCGATTACCTGCACCAATCGCCATCCGCCCCTGCAAGACTTCTCCTGCTTCATCAAAAATAGAGAGAAAGGCCCGATTAAACCCTAAACCTTCCTCTGCAGTTATTCCCACCAGAATTGCCTGCAGAATCCCGTCCAGTTCCACAGCACTCAAATAGGCTTTGTTCATTTTCAGTGTTAATTCATGAAGCAATTCAATCCTGAAATGAGCATTTTCCAGGGCGGTTTGATATTTACGATTCTCAATAACAAGACGACGTTTTTCAAGAATCTTTTGCGCAGCAAAGAAGATTTCTTGAAACTGAACCGGTTTTGACAAATAATCATCAGCCCCGCCTCTAAGACACTCAAGAGCGACATTTAGATCGTCAACACCGGTAAGCATTATCACTCCCATATCCGGGTAACGGTCGACCAAGACAGGAAGGAGGGATAAACCATCCTGATCTGGCAGACCAATATCAAGAAGGGCAAGAGCTACATTGCTGGTTTCAATAATATGCAGGAACTCTTTAGCTGAACCAGCCTCTGACACAGCGAGACCCTGGTTTTCCAGATAGGTCTTCAACGGCTCTCTGATGATAATATCATCATCAACAATGATAACAATTTCGTCATCATCTAAAAGGGCTTTCGTTGGTATAGAAAAATTGGGCTTCTGATCTGGAGGCGGTTCAAGCATAAAGCAGTACTTCTGAGAAGGGTTTACGGATTTTTTTCATATTGTATTTTTCATTTCCTTAGGATCTCTTTACTCATGGGAGCTTGATCTGTCAAGGCAGATGAGCTATCAACCCTAATAAATATATCTCTTTTATTATTATGCGGCAAATCAATCTGATATGATTCAGGAAATCTGGCAAGTTTTCAATTCTGTTAGATTTTTCGATGCCCCCATAGAAAGTATTCGCAGCAGATAATTTCTCCTCAGGGATATAAACTCCGATTACGAGTTGCATGACTTTTTCTAAAACCGATTAAGATCCATTCTCTATTGACTTCCCTGGAGTCATTGCCATGACATATAAGCCGACATTTTGGCTTAGTAACCCATGGGAATCGTCAGCAATTGCTGGCTCTGCCCATAGACAAAAGATGCTTTCATTCCGACCCCCACAGCATTTGTTCAGGTAAGGATGGAGGGTACCATTCTAGCGCATTGTTTGGTCTAGTTTTTGCGTACTAAATTAATGCGACTGGGTTACCGATATATGGAACAACTTGACGAGGGTATATGAAAGGAGAACGAGACATTATAATAGGGAATAGAAGCGTATTCCGGAGAATGTTCTACAGAATGGTTCTATTTGGGCTGCTCATGGGTGCTATATTTCCGTTTTATGCGAATTTTTTTGTAGACTGGATTGAACATCTTCAGGTCTGGTTCATTGGCGGATGTTTTGTCGCAGGTTTCATTGTTGCTGTAGCTAATTATATGATAGTCAAAGGAACTATTGAAAAAACACTCATTAAACTATCAAGTGCCCTTAATGAACTATCTGATGAGGAAAGCAATCTAACAGTGCGGATTAATGTCCAGAGCGA
>CAMYJP010000084.1 GCA_947258675.1 uncultured Desulfobulbaceae bacterium
AACGGGAAATCTAGGCGGTGGCCGTGACGTAGATGCCAACAGGATATGGATGGAATACATGTCCCCGATTGGTAAGTTGTCAACCGGCCGTATGCCCTCCGCCGCATGGTACCATCCGTTTATGAACAGCGCCGCTCGTGCTGCCAGGATCATTTACGACCCCAACTTCCTGCCCAAACCGCTGTTTGCAAAGCTTTATATGCAAAAAACAACTGAGGCAGATGTTATTAACGGAAGCGGAGTTGGTGACCAGGACCAGGAACAGTACCTGATCCATGTTGGTGCGAAAATGGATTGGGGAACCTCGGTTCTCGGCTGGTTCCACAACAGAAATGCCACCGCAGGTACAGCCGGCGTTGAGGATGTCGTGAATTCTGACAACCTAGTATTTTACGGCAAATACAAAATCCAGAACTTCGGACTGGAAACTGAAATCTTCCATGGTATGGGTGAAGCTACCGTTGGCACCGGTGGCGTCGATCGCGACAGCTGGGCCTGGATGTTTGACCTGACCGCAGGTTTTGGCAAAGTTAATGCTGGCCTCCTGTATTTCTATATGTCAGGTGATGACGATGGAATCGGCGATCAGGAAAATGCTTTCGGCGCTGGTGGTGTTGGTAATGACTACAACCCATTCGTCATCCTCACCGGTGATTGGATGGGGTTGTTGAATGCTGACAAAGGTGGTGTCAGTGCAGCAACTAATACCGGCGGAAAATGGTCAGGTGTTACTGCCTATGCAGTGCATGCCAGCATGGCTGTTTCTCCGAAACTGTCCGTCAGCGGTATTGTAGGGGCAGCCTTCTCTGCTGAAGAGCCCTACACAACCGCCACTGTCACCCAGGAAGATGACATGGGCTATGAGATTAATATTGGCGCAAGCTACAAGCTGCTCGCCAACCTAACCTATGGCGTGCATTTTGGTTTCCTCGATGCTGGTGACTTCTGGAAGGCCGGAAGCACGACTCTTGAAACCAACAGCATTTATTTTCTCGCCCATCAGTTAGTTATGAAATTCTAATTATCTGATCGCAATACAAGCGAATGAACAACAAAAATCCCTGCAGGGAAACCTGCAGGGATTTTTTTATTGAAAAGTTATATCAAGGGGTCAGGGTGCAGGTGTCAGGGATCAGAGGATTAGGGTCAGAGACTGAGGACTGAAAAATGCACTAAAGACTTTTTATAACAATTCCTGCACTTGACTATAGTAAATGACCATAGTATAATATCTAGCATTATACCAATTGTCCTCGAGCCAATTATTCTGAACTTTTAGACAATGAGTTACAATTATGGTTGAGAATTCAATTCCTATTTCAAAGTTCAAGGCCACCTGTCTCGCCCTTCTAGACAAGGTAAAACGCACCGGTGAACCCATCGTCGTAACCAGGCGTGGAGAACCTATAGCTATTATAGAACCACCACCTCCATCTGAAAAAAAACAGATGTGGCTTGGATCGTTTAAAGAAAACGGCAACATTAAGGGGGATATAATCACCCCGATTGGTAGTGAAGAGACATGGGAAATTTTACAACCATGAACCTGCTGCTTGACACGCATATTCTGCTCTGGAGTCTCCTTTCTCCTGATAATCTCAAAAAAAAAGTTCGGCAGGAACTCGAGGCTCCAAATAATACTCTTTGGCTCTCACCGATCAGTGTATGGGAAATACTTCTGCTTATAGAAAAAAACAGGGTTGAAGTTGATGCGGAACCACACTATTGGATCAAGCGGATATTGCGTTCCATTCCAGTAAAAGAAGCGCAATTGACCCACGAAATTGCCATACAGGCCAGGACAATTGACCTCAGACACCAGGACCCTGCCGATCGATTTATAGCTGCCACTGCCAATGTTTATGGAATGACTCTGGTAACTGCAGACAAGCGACTATTAGAATCAAAACTGATTTCAACTCTTGCAAATCAGTAAACCCTAGACTCTTTCCCCATTGAAAAAACTTAGCCACCTCATTCAATACGCCTTTCTCAGGATCATCGGGGCGATCCTGGCATTTCTTCCACCTCCATTATTCTATTCATTTGCCAGAGGGTTCGCCTATTTTATTTATTATATTGTTCCTATCCGTAAACAGGTAGCTAAAGAGAACATCTTTCAGGCTCTAGGCAATGAACGCACCGCAGAAGAAATTCAACGCATCTGCCGTGAATCCTATGTGAATATTGGTTATACAATGCTGGAGATGCTGATTGCTCCCCGACAGTTGAATAAAATCCGCTCCATGGTCGCCATGGTTGACATGGAAATTCTTCAGAAAAACATGGAGAAGAATCGTGGGGTTATTCTTGCCTCGGCCCATTTCGGCAGTTGGGAACTTGCAGGTGCTGCCGTTGCAGCTGCCGGCATCCCGGCCACAGGCGTTGGCGCCCAGCAGTCAAATCCCTACATTGATAGATATATAACACAATATCGGACAAAATTGGGTTTGACAGTCTTACGGCCATATCACTCTTCCGTCAAACCGCTTGTTCGAGCCTTGAAAGACAATGGAGTTATCGGATTGATCTCTGATCAGGATTCAGGAGAATCCGGAGTATTTGTCATATTTTTTGGCCGTTTGGCCTCAACTCCCGTCGGAACCGCCCAACTTGCCTTGAAATTTAAAACTCCAATCCTGGTAGCACTTGCCATCAGGGCACACCCTGGAAAATATCAACTTCGTTTCAGGGAGGTAGAAATAACTGATGACGATACGGTACAGACTCTGACCCAGAAATACACGACAATCATTGAGGAATTTATAAGGAAAAACCCTGAGCAGTATTTCTGGATGCACAGAAGGTGGAAAACTACTGCTCCGTTACCCTGAATACCTCCTCGATGGTAGTGAGGCCATCAAGGACCTTTTTGGCACCATCCATGCGCAGAGTTGTCATTCCCTGCTTTACAGCCTGGGCCTTAATTGCATTTGCATCAGATGATTTAAGAATAATATTTTTTATGGTTTCACTTGGAATCATCAGTTCGTAAATTCCCTTACGGCCTTTAAATCCCGTGTTCAGGCATGCAGGACAACCGTTATCGCGGTTTATGGTTTTGCCGACTATTTTTTTTGGATCTAAGCCGATGCTGGCCAATGACTCTAAATCAGGCATATAGGGTTCCTTACAGGTACAGAGTATCCTTACCAATCGTTGTGCAAGGATTGCCTGGACCGAAGAAGTAACCAGAAAAGATTCAATCCCCATATCTATGAGCCTGGTAATTGCGCTTGAGGAATCATTGGTATGCAGAGTTGAAAAAACAAGATGACCAGTCAAGGCAGATTGGATTGATATTTTTGCCGTTTCTAGATCACGTATTTCCCCCACCAGAATAACATCAGGGTCCTGACGAACAATTGAGCGAAGGCCGTTGGCAAAAGTAAGATCGATCTTCGGGTTCACCTGCACCTGACCAATGCCATCAATCCGGTATTCAATGGGATCCTCAATGGTAATTATATTAATATCGGTATTGTTTATAGTAGTTAAGGCTGCATAAAGGGTTGTAGTCTTGCCGCTGCCGGTTGGCCCGGTAACCAGCATGATACCATGGGGAGAATGGATCAGACTGTCGAATTCAGCCAGACGATCAGCAGACATGCCCAGGTCGGTGAGATCCAACAGCACACTCGATTTGTCGAGCAACCTGAGAACCACCCGTTCACCAAATGCTGTTGGTATGGTTGAGACACGGACATCCACAACCTTGTCGGCGATCCGGATCTCTGTTCTGCCATCCTGCGGTAGCCTCTTTTCAGCAATATCCAGTTTGGCCATAATCTTGATCCTGGAGACTAATGCGGCCTGAATATGGTTTGGTGGTGTGAACATATCATAAAGGACACCGTCAACACGCTGCCTAACAAGTAACCTCTTCTGATAGGGTTCTATATGAATATCACTGGCACCACCGCGGACCGCCTGGGAAAACATGAGATTAACCAGCTTTATAATGGGTGCATCGCTTGTGTCATCCAGCAGGTCGCCGATATCTTCAATTTCTGAAATTATTGATTCAGGATCATCATCATGCATGTCCTGCATGACCTGCTCCGGAGAATCACGACTGATCTCATAGGCAAAATTAATAGCTGTAAAAATTGCAGATGAAGGGGCAAGTACGGTTTTAACACCATTCCAGCCAAGGAGCATGGTCAGGTCATCCAGGGGCTGGAAAAGAAGCGGATCGTTTATGGCGATGGTATTTGAATCAGCAGTAGCCAAGGGCACCATTTTATGCTTCTTTAAAAATTGAATTGGAACCGTCTCTGTAAAACCGGGGTCAATATCCCGAGGCAGAGATGCAATATATTCCAGGTCAAATTGCTTGCTTAAAGCCTGTAACAGTTCGCTTTCGGAAATGACTTTCTGGTCGACAAGAATCTCACCTATACGTCCACCCTTCTCTTGCTGAACAGTAAGAGCTGTATGTAGAACATCCGGAGCAACCCCGCACGATTCAGCTATTATTTCACCTAGAAGTTTCATTTCACAGACCTAAATAGTCCTTACCTCCCTTTCAGCCGATTTAAATTGTCTCTGGCAATATCGGCCAAAGTCTTGCCCTCTTTGGAAGGATCGGTCGATGTAGCTGCTCTGTCGGCAGGGTTCAAAGTTACAACTTTTTCATACATTATCGCGGCCAAGGCCGCATCACCTTTTGCCTCGTAAATGACGCCCATATTTATCAGGGCCATTGGATCTTTCGGGTTGCTGATCAGGATTCTTTCATAATATTCTCTAGCTTTATCATATTCCTTGGCTTGCAAGTATTGAAACCCTTCCTCATAAAGCATACTTTCTTGATTTCCGGTGTTTTTTCTCAAAAAAGGTTCTGTGAAACCCTTTTCATGATGCCAGTCAGCATCCTCTTTTTTCTCCCTGTATATTTCCGTGGCTTGAGCTGGATTTTTGATAATCCTTGGGGTAAGGAAAATGTACAGGTTTGTTCTTTCCCTGGAAGAAGTTTTTGTTTTAAAGAGCCAACCTAATAAAGGGATATCGCCCAGCAAAGGTACCTTGAACTCTCCCTCTCCAATATCATCGCCGATTATGCCGCCGATAACCACTGTATTCAAGTCTTTGACAATCACAGTAGTATTTGCAGTTCGTTTGAGAGTGGACGGGGTGTTCTCGCCAGGATCAACCAATTTGATCACTTCGGTATATATCTCCATCTGAACGACGCCTTCCTGGTTGATCTGCGGGGTTATTCTCAAGGTAACTCCAACATCCCGGTATTCATAATTGGTATAATCCTGGTTTGCGGCCGTAGTGTTCTGGCTGGTTATGTACGGCACATTCTCACCGACCTTAATCTCGGCTTCCTGGTTGTCTGTGGTGAGAATTTGCGGTGTGGAGATGATATGAACATCGGAATCATTTTTAAAGGCATGTAAGATGGCTCCGATGCTGGGGAACTCCTGGCCAGCTATATTGATGGTTTTACCGAGCACCCCCAAAGACAAACCCTTTGGCAGGGTAGCCGAAGCAAGCAAATTAGTAAAACTGGTGGATTCATTCGGAAGGCGTGAACCGCCAAAGGCAGCATAATCTCCCTCATTAAAGGTGAATCCGCCTTGCCACTCCACTCCCAACGAGAACTCCTTATCGACATTAACCTCCATGATCAGCGCTTCCAGGTAGACCATACGCCTGGGAATGTCTAATTTTTTAATCACATCCTCGATGACCAGATAATCGGATTTCTTAGCGGTAATAACCAGTGAATTTGTGGCCTTATCAGCAACAATCTGGACTTCTTTTGAAATGATCGGCGCCTTGCCTTTTTCGCCGGCCTTTGCATCTTTAGTTGGGAGTGAGGTCAGCACTGAAGAAAGACCTTCGGCATCAGCATTCTGCAGGTAATACACATGGATATCACCCTCACCCCGGGGTCTCTCCTCATCCAGCAGTACCACCAAATGTTTGATTCGTTTAGTATCATCTTCCGAAGCCAATATAATTAAAGCATTAATTCTCTCATCAGGAATTATCTTAACATCTGACTGTGGCGCCTGCGCAGCCCTAGTTCTAGCTACACCTTTAACTCCTCCATTGATATGGGCTCTGCCAGAAGTCTTTTCAAAAAGGATGGCAAGGGATTTAGCAATCTCCATTGCAGAAGCATGCTGCAGAGGCAGGACTGTAATTCCTTCAGCCAATGCAGGCACGTCAATCTCTTTTATTATATGGAGAAGTCTTTTAATATTGGACATCACATCAGTGACGATCAACATTCCTGTTGGTGTATAGGATATGACTACACTGGTTTTTGATACCAAAGGAGCAAAGACCTTTTTCAACTGTTCCGGATCAGCATGTTGCAGAGGTATCAGTTGGGTTACGACCTTATCCCTAGGGCTCTCTGATTCAAGTAGGAAGCCGGTTTCCACATTCTTGGACCTGGCTTGAACCGCTGGAACGATTTTGATTATGCTTCCGGAAGGAACCGTAGTGAAACCCTGCACTTCAAGGACAGATTCGAAGACTTGATAGGCATCAGCTTCTGAAATTTTAGTGGGTGAGATAACAGTTATATTTCCTTTTACAGACTTATCAATTATGAAATTTTTCCCGGTCAACTCGCTGATATACTTAATAAATACTGTTATATCCACCTCATCAAAATCAATAGTTACATAACGGGTTTCTGACCCTGGCTCTGATGCTGGTGCACTGGAAGCGGGCGGTGTCTCAACCGCCTGAGCCATTGTTGCGAAAAGCCAAATCCAGAAATAAAACAGGATAAAGAGCAATTTTGTTTTTTGGCTGTAAGGTTTCATTATTATTACCTGATTCTGTAATTAAGGATTTTCTGTTGTCCGTCTCTTGTCACCTGCAGGTTTAAACGGGATCCGGATTTCAAAGATTGATAAAGGGATACAACATCATCCGGACTCCGAATGTCCTTATTGTTGACAGCCTGCACTACGTCACCGTCTAACAGTCCCATCCGTTGAAAAATTGAATCTGCACTTATTTCGCTGACCATCAACCCCTGTGCTTCACCATCTTCCATGTGGGGTTGTACCCGTACCTGGGAAAGAACATCACCAATATTGTCCAGTGATTCCTCAATTTCATGCCGACTAAGGGTTAAAGTCTCCCTGTTACGTCGTGAGGTTGTTCTGGAAGTTCTGCTTCTTGACCGAGATCTGGGACTTGAAACGGAGGCACTCTTTTTCCCAGCTTCTGTGTTTTCCTCCATGGTAAGAATTTCATCCCGACCATTGACCCGCAGAATAACCTTACCACGAAGGATTCTTTTGACGACAGCGCCCTGAATATCATCCCCTACCCTGTACAAATCTTGCGTCCTTTGTTTTCGGTCTCCAATTATAGCCCGACCTGCATCATCATCCCCAGCTATGGTTCCTAGGAGACTGAGCTGAAGAGAGGTGGGTTCTAAGTTAACAAGCTCAATCAAAGGTTGTTCTGTTTCTTTGCCTTCCAAAGCACCAAATAAATTCCGATCAATTATCGCTTGGTACCCACGATCGGATTGTCGCTCCAGTCGTTCATCTGCACTACTTCTAGAGGCCGACACATCCTGAGAATGAACCTGCCAGAGCTGATTTCGGACAACCCGGTAGAATATATCCACCCCGATAAAGGTCAAGGCCGCAATGGCCAACAGGTTGATAATTAAATAAAAATGCTTTGGCATGTTTTTGGTTTTATTGGTTAATTGATTTTATTGGTTTTGTTGGTTTAATTAGCTATGTTGGTTTTGTTGGCAATATGTCCTGTGTTCCCATTCCTCTTACTATACCTATACCTTCTGCTTACATGAGTTTAAATTTCGGATCCTGGACTGTTCCATAAAGCGCGAAGGAATACTTGCCATTTTTCTTTTTATTTTCAAAAAGTTGTAAGGCATTACGAACGTCCGGGTTTTTCCTTAAAAATTCAGGTACAGGCTCTAATGCTCCTTTTAAATCCAGACTGCTGTTATTAATGGTATCCGCAACCCTGATAAATCCTGAAAAGTTGCCGATAATTTCGTTTCCCTGCAGTTCAACAGTGACTGTTATCTTTCGATTTTCAAACTGCGACTCTAAGGAAACCTCACTGAAATTTACTGAGCTAATTCCAAAAACAGTCTGCAAAAGCTGTAACTGAACATCAGTAATCAAGGTGTCTGCACTACCGGAACCCATCATGGTTGTTGGATCGAACCCTGATAAACGTAATGAACCATTTACCGTACCGGTAAATTTCCTGCCGAGCATATTTGCAAGATAGCTGTATTCACCAAGCTCAAATCCTCTTATGTCAGCTTGAATGTCATATGGGCCGTTTATCCTGTTGT
>CAMYJP010000085.1 GCA_947258675.1 uncultured Desulfobulbaceae bacterium
AAAAAACAAAAAAAATGATAACAATTGATAACGGGGAGGAATTATGAAGAAAATTTTATCAACTGTAGCGGCATTGGCTCTTGTTGTTGGTGGTTACATGACTTTAACGGCTGTGGATTCAAGCACTCCAGTAGCTGTTGCAAGCGGCAAAAAGACGTATAATGCCACAATGTATGTATCAGGTATGGGCGGCCATTTTGCAAAAGCTGATGTTACGATTGATCCAAACAATACAAGCGACCCGCTTAAAATAAATTCGCTGGACATGGTAGACATCGGCGGCAGCGGCTATCCAACCCATGATGCCCGCATAGATGATCTGGACGGGAGCAAAATGTACTGGTCCACTTATAAGCTTGACACCTGGAAAAACAAAGGTGCCAAGGGTGGTAAATTACATGTCGGTATAACCAACCTGGAAACCGATGAAGTTATCAAAGATGTTGCATTCGATGCTCCGGCGCGCGCCCAGTGGACAGGCGCCAATTACTGCGGTTCCGGCCAGTCTGCTAAATCCTATATACCTGTATCCATGGCCAATGAAGGATACATCGATGTTTTTGATAAGGCCAGCATGGAACTCAAGCATCGTGTTTTCTTTGATGAACTCGGTATTAAAGCCGGCGAAACCACATTTGCCCATGGTATCAACACGCCAGACTTCAAAAAATTCTTACTCACTGTGAACATAACACCGACCGGTTTCACCAAGTGGACAGGAAACACCAAGCTTATCATGCTTGATATGGAAGCTCTGGAAAACGGCAAGCTTAAAAAACTGGCAGAAGCCACAATTACCGGTAAACCAAAAGATGCTTCCGGCGGTACCATTACGTTCCGTCAGTACTTTTCAGATGACGGCAAGCTTATCTTCCAGTCCGGCGCCGACCGCGGATATCTCATCGATGCCGCAACCCTCAAAGTTCTTGACGAAATTACTCCGCTACCGGGTGAAAACCATGATATCATTCCGACCCCGGATGGAAAATATGCAGTCATGACACTCAGAGAAAAAGCAAAAGACTTTGAAGGAAAAGATTCTGTAGACGGCACCTTGCTCCTTTATGATGTTGAAGCAAAGAAAACAGTTGGCAACACTGTTTCCGTCTGCTTTGACTGCCATAAAAAAGAAGGTATTGGCAAAGCTATTCTCTGCGGTCTGGATGCTACTTGGAAATAAGACCAGCTAATATTATCATATTGTAAAATAATTTAATTGAATCAAAAAGGGCATCGGGTATAGTGACACCGGTGCCCTTTTTATATGCAATTTTATCCTTACCTAATCACTAATTTGTTTTTATTCCTAAATAAAATTCTGCCATATGAATTATTTCTCCTTTTTGACTGTTGCCCTTAAAAACCTTAAGAGAAAACCTTTCAGAACCGCAGTTCTTGCTTCTGCGATAGCGCTCTTGGTTACCCTGCTCATTTTTGCCACCTCTTTTACAATCAGTGTTTCTTCAAGCCTTAAAAAGTCGGCTGATCGTTTAGGGGCAGACTTGATTGTTGTTCCTGTTGGCGCCCGGGGGTTCGCTGAAGAGTTTCTGCTGGAATCAAAAAACACCGCTTTTTACATGCCTAAAACGGTTATTGATAGGATCAAGGCTGTAGAGGGGGTTGAATCCGTCACCTATCAGACATATTTGTCATCTATCGCCGGTCTCTGTTGCGATATTATCCCAACCCGGATTGTCGCCTTTCATCAGGATTCAGATTTTATTATCAGACCATGGCTGCAGGAAGCCATTGGCCGGGAGCTTGAAAAAGGTGAAGCCATTGCAGGGTTTGGAACCAGTGAAAATCTCGGCCTGGGGTTACTGGCTATTGAAACGACCATCTTTGATAATCGATTCACTATGGTGGGTGTTTTGGAACAAACCGGAACCGGGCTGGATAATGCCCTGTTTATGACTGAAGAAAACTTAAAAGGAATTATTGAAAGCGGGAAATCCCCTTTAAAAAAGGGTGAAATTTCAATAATATTTACAAAACTGAAAAAAGGATTTTCTCCTGATTATGTCGGCAAAATCATCGAGGGAAATAATCCTGATGTTGATATTGTCGCCAGAAGTGGCATGGGTGAAAAATTTCTTACTATCCTTGGTGATATCAATAAAATTTTCGTAGTAACCATTTTATTGTCTTCCCTGCTGACCATCCTTCTTGTTTGTACTATATTTTCTGCAATAGCACATGAACGAGCAAAAGAAATAGGTATTATGCGCGCTATTGGCTATTGGTGCAAAAGAAGCGCACATCGTCAAACTTTTTATTCTCGAGGTGTTAGCACTGGCCTTGGCCGGAAGTTTTGTCGGGGCAGTTATGGGCACTTACCTCTCGAGCATCCTTGCCGAATCTTTTACCCTTCTAAAAAACATTTCCGCGAACCTTACCGGTCTGGAACAGATTGTCATCGCCTTGATAGGACTCCTTGCAGGGTCAGGAATTTGCGTGGCCGGAGCAATGTTGCCGATCAATCGGATAAAGAAACTGGAACCCCTTCTGGCAATTAAAGAGGAATAAACTTGTCACAGCTAGAAATAATAGACCTGAATAAGATCTATCCTATTGGTGATGATCAAATTTCAGCGGTAAATAATGTAAATATATCAATTGATAAGGGCAATTTTTTATCTGTTGTCGGCCATTCAGGTTCAGGAAAAACAACCCTCATCTCCATGATTGGTGGAATTCTGCGGCCAACATCTGGAAAAATTCTGCTCGATGGAATTGATATCTGTACATTAACAGATGATCAGCTCTCAGAATTCCGAAACACCAAAATAGGTTTCATGTTTCAGTTTGCAAGCCTGCTTCCTATGCTTTCCACCAAGGAAAATGTCTTGTTGCCGAACCTCTTCGATCCCCATGAAAAAACGCCGGATAATAATAAGGCGGAAGAATATCTTGAACTGGTCGGCATTAAAGAAAAAAAGAACGTTTATCCTGCTCAACTTTCAGGCGGGCAGCAAAGAAGAGTTGCTATTGCCAGAGCTTTAATGAATGATCCTGTCATAATACTTGCGGATGAGCCAACGGGTGACCTAGATGAGGAAACAGAAGCAGAAGTAATAGAGTTATTTAAAAAAATTAATAAAGAAAAGTCTGTGACCATCGTTCTAATTACCCACAACCTTGAACTAGCAAAACAGGCAGACACACAGTTCAGAATGACCCAGGGTGTTCTTAAGACCCTTTAATACAAAAATTCTTTGCCTCTTTCATTTTTCCAGAATATTCCTCAATTTTTTAGTGGGCGCTAGAATATTTAAAATTTTTCGGTTTTTCCCATTGGCACGCAGCAATGAAAATAAAACTTTTCGCCGGACCGGTAGAACCTATCCGGGTCAATCAAGCAAAGATATAACTGTATCGTGAAATACCGGTCTGAACTCCTTTATCTTTTCATTATCTCTTCTCGGATGAACTCTGTTTGTTAACAACACGATAGCCATCTCTCTAACAGGATCAATCCAGAAAGACGTTCCTGTATAACCTAAATGGCCTGCACTGCCTGCAGAAAAATATTTACCGCTGCTTGATCCTGTTTTTGCAGGAGTATCGAAGCCAAGCGCCCATGTGCTTTCCTTGTCTACCTTCTGTTTCTTTAAAATTTCCTGTAAATCGCTGTTTAAATAATTAGGGTGTTCGCTTCTATCCTTCCATTGTTCCAACAATGATGTTGTAAGGTGCAAAACACTTTCAATATTTCCAAATAGGCCGGCATGTCCGGAGACTCCTCCTAATGTATAAGCATTGTCGTCGTGCACTTCTCCACAGAGCTCCCTGCCACGCCAGGGGCAAATTTCCGTTGAGGAAAAAATTTTTTCTTTAGCTAATATACTTTTTCCCCCTTCGGTCAACGGTTTATAAAAAATTCCCTTATGCAAACCTAAAGGTTTATAAATTTTTTCTCTAACAAACAAATTTATTTTTTCTTTTGATTTTACCTCAACAATTCCACCTAAGAGCATAAAACCTAAATCACTATAAATTGAATGCGTTCCTGGTGAGTTATCCAGGTTTTCTTCAAGTATCCAAGTTAGTAAAGTTTTGTTCCGCTGTTGAAAAGGGATATTTATAAGGTCCTTAAAATACGGTTTATAGGCAGGAAGCCCTGAACTGTGATTAAGTAGATGTTTAAGCGTTATGTCTCTTTTATCTTTAGTAATTTTCCTTTCCAGCAATGATGATAATTTTTCATCTAAGTATACTTTTTTCTCTTTAAGAAGACACAATATTGCAAGAGTAGTAGACAGAGGTTTTGTCAACGAAGCAAGATCAAAAAAGACATTCTTCTCCATTCTCTTTTTTTGTTCAGTATTGCTAGTAGTACCATAAGAAACTATCAGTTTTTTCTCTATTTTTCCGTCATAGTATTTTGATATTCCAATCACAGCTCCCGGAAAAATTTGTTTTGCAAGCGCCTCCTCCATTAGCACATTTATATTATGTATAACATCATTTTTTACCCCTTTTGTTTCCATTCTTTTCACTTTTTTTTCATCTCTATTTTAACGACTTTTTGATCATTTATAACTATTTAAAATTAAAGTGTTTTTTTAATAAAATAAATAACAGAATTGCCCTTAATAATCATTGAGTTTTACCCTTAATTGAACTATAATTTCTCAATTTTCCTCCATCCTTCTTAAGTATTATCTTTATTGATATTTTAATGTTTACCAAGAAGGCACATCTCCATTATTTTCCGGACGGAAAAATTTATGATCCATGCATATTTTGCAGATTTTTTTTAACCTTTGTAAATGGTGCATAAAAAAAATTTGTTCCATAAAAACTATATAGGCTAATTTTGATAATTCACAAAACCAAATATGAGATTATAAAATATAATATTAAAATAATTAATACTTTTTAAGTTTTCAGCCTGTTGATGTTAATTAATTTTTAATAAAATACAAAAACGACTAATTAACTTTCAATAACACTGTTTATACATATTGTTTTTTAAAATTATTTTTTAAATTTTAAATAGTTATTAATGTTACTAACAATATTTTAATTGATAATAATAACAATTAATTTTTTAAAATAATAAAGGATATAATTATGCCGCTTAAATTTAATGTTGAAAAAAATATTTTTTTGACCGCTCTCACATCTCTCCAGTCAATTACTGCCAAAAAAGGAACTATGGCTGTCCTTTCCAATATTCTCCTTACTGTTAACGACAACTTCATTGAATTAACCGGAACAGACTTGGAAGTGGGAATTAAGAAGAAAATTAATGGTGATATATTTGCAACAGGTGCAATAACTCTCCCCTCAAAAAAGCTTTTTGAAATAGTTAGAGAATCTGGTGGAGATGTTATTGAAATAGAGGAAAAGGATAATAATTGGGTAAAAATACACACAGGATCGAGCAGCTTCAATTTGGCTGGTATATCCAGCGATGAATACCCTGATTTTCCAGATTATGATGAAAAAATATTAATTTCCATACCAAGTGAGATGTTGTCGGAATTAATAAATAAAACCATTTATTCGGTTGCTCAGGAAAGAGAAAGTAACTTTAGCTTGACAGGCGCTCTTTTTGAAAAAGAAGAAAAAGAAGAAAAATATTATTTAAAAATGATATCTTCAGATGGGCATCGTCTTACTTTAATGGAAAAAGAATCACCTGTTGATTTACAAAAATTAAAGATTGAAAAAAATACAATTATTCCAAGGAAAGGATTAATTGAAATAAAAAGGTTTTGTGAAGATAATGAACAAATATTAATTGGTCTTAATAAAAAACAGATTGTTTTGAAATCTGAAAATTCACTTATCATAATTAGATTAATGAATGGAGAATTTCCAGATTATAAAAATATTTTAACTGTCATCGACAGAGATAATTATATAGAAATAAAAAAAATAAGTTTTTTAGAATCTTTAAAAAGAACGAGTATTTTTACAGATGATACTTTCAATTCAATACAAATAGATATTAATAATGACGTAATGATTCTATCTTCACAGAATGTTGATTTTGGAAATGCAACTGATGAATTATCAATAAAATATGATAAGGAAAGATTATTACTTGGGTTTAATTGTAAATATTTAATTGAAACTTTGCATGTAATTGATGGCGATACAGTAAAGGCAATTATTAATTCTGATCAGAGTCCATGTTTATTGATGTCAGATGATGATATTGGCTTTATCAGTATAATAATGCCAATGAAAATATAACTTTTATAAAAATTAAAAATCATAATCTATTAGCGTAGATAGAACTGGATAATTTTAATGGTGAATATGGAAAATTTAGAGAAAGAAGAAAATAAAGCATACGATGCTGAACAGATAAAAGTTTTAGCAGGCCTTGAAGCAGTTCGCAAACGACCGGCAATGTACATAGGAAATACAGCAACAGAAGGATTGCATCATCTTGTTTATGAAGTTGTGGATAATAGTATTGATGAAGCGCTAGCCGGGTATTGCTCAAAAATAAAGGTAACTATACATAAAAATGACAGTGTGAGTGTAGAGGACAATGGACGTGGCATACCGGTTGATATACACCCAAAAGAAAAAATTCCCGCCATTGAACTGGTTATGACCACACTGCATGCCGGCGGAAAATTCGATCACTCCACTTACAAAGTTTCAGGCGGACTGCATGGGGTTGGTGTTTCTGTAGTAAACGCTTTAAGTATTTGGACGGTTGCTGAAGTAAAAAGAAATGGCAAAATTCACAGACAGTCCTATGAGTACGGTAAAAAGGCTGATGAACTGGAAGTAATTGGTGATACGACATTCACCGGAACAAAAATTACTTTTTGCCCCGATCCTTCAATTTTTACTGAGACTACAGAATATCATTATGAAATTATTCAAACCCGTTTACGGGAACTTGCCTTCTTGAACAGTAATGTAAAAATTTTACTTAAAGATGAAAGAAGCGGCGCAGAAGATGAGTTTCATTTTAAAGGCGGTCTGACGGAATATGTTGAATACCTGAATAGAAAAAGGAATTCTGTTCATCTGGATCCCATTGTGATGTTCGGTGAAAAGGACCAAGTTCAGGTTGAAGTAGGTTTTCAGTATTATGACGGGTATGCTGAACGACTTTTTTCTTTTGTAAACAACATCAATACAAAAGAAGGGGGTACCCATGTTGCAGGTTTCCGGGCAGCTTTAACAAAATGTATAAACAGGTATGCAAGTGATGATGTTGTTCCAAAAAATCTGCGTGAGAAAATGGGTGGAGACGATGTAAGGGAAGGAATAACATGTGTTATTTCCGTTCGTGTTCCAAACCCTCAGTTTGAAGGACAGACAAAAACCAAACTGGGAAATTCAGAAGTAAAATCAATTGTTGAAAGTGTCTGTAATGAAAAGCTATCAATTTATCTGGAACAGAATCCCCAGATAGCCAAAAAAATACTTTCTAAGGTTGTTGATGCGGCAAGAGCCAGAGAAGCTGCCAGAAAGGCAAAGGAATTATCACGAAAAAAAGGATCAAGCCTTGACCTGCTTATGGCTGGGAAACTGGCAGAATGTCAGCAGAAGGATCCTGCCAAGCGGGAAATATTTCTTGTAGAGGGCGATTCGGCAGGCGGTAGTGCAAAGCAGGGCAGAGATAGGGCTTTTCAGGCTATTCTTCCTTTGCGTGGCAAGATTATGAATGTTGAAAAAGCCAGATTTGACAAGATTTTGAGCAGCGAGGAAATCAAACAGATAATAGCCGCTCTTGGCACGAGTATAGGCAAGGATGATTTTGAAATAGAAAAATTACGGTATCATAAAATAATCATCATGACCGATGCCGACGTTGACGGCGCCCACATCCGCACCCTTTTGCTGACGTTTTTTTACAGACAGATGCTGCCCTTGGTTGAAGGGGGGTTTGTTTATATAGGCCAACCTCCGCTTTACAGGTTGGGGCGAGGAAAAAGCGAACAGTTCTTCACTGATGATGATATGCTGAACGAATATCTTTTTCAGCAGGCTAGTAGCCAGATGTCTATTATTTGTGATGGAGAAACAGAAAAGATAGATGGCCAGGATCTCATTGATGTATTGAAAATATTATCTAAATATGCACGAATTATTGACCATTTAGACCGCATAAGTCTGTGGGAGGAACTGGTTACCTTTCTGCTTGAAAATGATGTTAAAAGCGCTGATCAGTTTGCAGATCAAGAGTTTATTGAAAACCTGAAAAGACTATTGATGGGGAAAAATTTAATTTTAGGAAATATACGTGCATGCCGTTGGAAACCAAGCTGTTATGAGTTTGATGCTGCTATAAAGGATAAAGCCCACACTATTAGAACCATTGGTCCGGAGATTCCTCTCGTACCTGAATATCGTTCCGCTATCAGTCTGTACCCAGGTGTTGAGAAATTTCTGAAAAAATCTTTTGTCATCGAAACGGCAACGCAGCAGATTCAGGCGGAGAACTGGAGAGAGATGTTAGCGGTAGTAAAAAAGGAATCATTCAAGGGCTATTACCTGCAGCGATATAAAGGTTTGGGTGAAATGAACCCTGAACAGCTTTGGGAAACTACCATGCACCCGGAAAAGCGGACTTTGTTGCAGGTAAATATAGAAGACGCTGAAAAAGCCGATGATATGTTTACCACGCTCATGGGTGATAAAGTGGAACCAAGGCGAGATTTTATCCAGAGCCATGCCCTTGAAGCGACCTCCCTGGATATTTAATTACCAAGACCTTTCTGTCATAAGAATATTTTCTTCTTAGCCTAATCGGGCAGCAGGAATTTCTAAAAATACAATAAGTTAGGTTAAATCATCATGGAAGAAAAAGAGCTAGTCGATTCACCAACAATTTCCATAGAAAAGGAACTTCAAAAGTCATATCTCGATTATGCAATGAGTGTCATAATTGGTAGAGCTTTGCCGGATGTGCGCGATGGCCTTAAGCCCGTGCACCGCAGGGCTCTATTCGCAATGCGGGAGCTTAATAATTACCATAATAGACCTTATTTGAAATCAGCTAGAATCGTTGGTGACATGATAGGTAAATATCATCCGCATGGTGATACGGCGGCATATGATACAATTGTTAGAATGGCTCAGGGTTTTTCCCTGCGCTACCCGCTGGTTGACGGGCAGGGGAACTTTGGCTCTGTTGATGGCGATTCTCCGGCTGCCATGAGGTATACGGAAGCCAGGATGACTAAAATTGATCAGGAAATAATCGCTGATCTTGAAAAAGAAACCGTAGATTGGACGCCTAACTATGATAATTCGCTGATGGAGCCGGTGGTCTTTCCCACCAAGATACCCAACCTGCTGATAAACGGTTCATCCGGTATTGCTGTGGGTATGGCCACAAATATTCCTCCTCATAACATAAACGAAGTGTTAAATGGGCTTACCGCGCTTATCGATGATCCTAACATTTCAGTTCATCAGCTCACAGACCATATCAGTGGGCCGGATTTCCCAACCGGCGCCTTTATCTGCGGGCGGGCCGGAATCCGGCAGGCTTATGAGACCGGACGCGGCAGTGTTCTCATGCGGTCAAAGACCCATATAGAGCAAAAGGATAAAGGCAGAAGAGAATCAATTATTATTACAGAAATTCCCTATCAGCAGAACAAAGCTTCTCTGGTTGAAAAAATTGCCTTTTTGATAAAGGAAAAAAAGATAGAGGGAATTTCAGAAATCAGAGATGAGTCCGACCGGCAAGGAATGCGGGTTGTGCTGGATTTAAAAAAGGATGAAATTGCCGACGTTATTCTGAATCAATTATATAAGAACACTCCTCTGCAGAAATCATTTGGTATTATATTGCTCAGTATTGTCAACAATAGGCCGGAAATTCTGAACCTGAAACAAATTCTACAGCATTTTATACTGCACCGTCGTGCAATTATTTATCGCCGAACTACTTATGACCTCAAAAAAGCAGAAGCGCGTGCCCACATCCTGGAGGGATTGAAAATAGCCATCAGCAATATGGAAGAGGTCGTGAATCTGATCAAGGGTTCGGCGAATCCCCAGGAGGCAAAGTCCGGCCTGATAGAGCGCTTTGAACTGTCAGAAATTCAGGCCCAGTCGATACTGGAGATGAGGCTGCAAAGGCTGACCGGCCTGGAAAGAGATAAGATTATCAATGAGTATAATGAATTACTGGAAAAAATTGGTTGGTTGAACCAGGTATTAAACGACGAGAACCTGGTTATGAAGTTAATTCGGGAAGAATTTGAAGAAATTATGGAACAGTATGGTGATGAGCGCCGCACCGAGATTATAGAGGCGCCGGATGAAATATTGCCGGAAGACCTTATTACCCAGGAAGATATGGCTTATATAAAGAGAAACCCTGTCAGCCTTTATCGAGCTCAGCGGCGTGGTGGCAAGGGGGTGAAAGGTATAACCACAATTGAAGAGGATTTTGTCAGTAACCTCTATCTTGCCTCCACCCATGATATGTTCCTGTTTTTTACCAACTACGGCAAAATTTTCTGGCGAAAAGTTTATCAGATTCCCATGGCCGGCCGCACGGCGCGCGGTAAGGCTATCGTCAACCTGCTTGAGCTTTCTGAGGGGGAAAAGGTGGCGGCAATCTTGCCGGTCCAAACCGCTGATTTTGAATCAGAAAGCTACATTATGATGGTAACCAAGCTCGGCAGGGTAAAGAAAACATCATTGAAAGAGTTTGAAAGACCACTTCGTAAGGGCAAAATTGCCTTGAAAATTAATGAGGATGATGAAATTATTTCTGCGGTTATTACCAATGGAGATAATGATATTCTGCTGGTATCCAGGCGTGGCTTGTCAATACGTTATCATGAAAATGACGTGCGGGTCATGGGGCGCCAGGCCGCCGGAGTCAGAGGCATCAGGCTAACTTCCGGAGACCGGGTGGTCGGGGTTGTTGTATTGGCAACGGATTCATCTATTCTCACAGTTACTGAAAACGGGTATGGCAAGCGGAGCCCGGAGAGCGAATACCGGGTCCAGAGGCGAGGCGGTAAAGGAATAATTGCTATCAAATCAAGTAAACGAAACGGCGAAATCGTCGGCGCCATGCAGGTTGTTGATGAAGATAATGTCATGCTTATTGCCGACAGTGGCAAGATTATTCGAATGAGCATGGATCATGTCAGAATAATAGGCAGGAATACACAGGGTGTTCGGTTAATTAATCTGCAGCAGGGAGAAAAGGTTGTCGGTATGGATCAGGTTGCAGCAGACTCGGAGGAGTTTGAAGAAGAGGAAGAGTAACAGATACGCTGTTGTTATTGACACAGGGTTGTTAAAAATACGGTAAAAAATGAACAATGAAAAAGTATCCGTCATAGGTGCCGGAAGTTGGGGTACAGCTCTCACAAAGCCATTAAGTGACCAGGGCAGAGAAGTAACCCTTTGGGGGCACAGTAGAGAACACCTTCAGACCATAATAGATTCATCTGAAAATAAAACATATCTTCCAGGATATTTTCTCAGAGAAAACATTCAGCCTGTTTTTGATTTAGAGTTGGCGATAAGCGGCCACAAGGCCATCGTCATGGTTGTTCCTTCCCATGTGTTCCGGGAGGTTTTTAAAAGTCTGGTACCCTATCTGGAAGATGGAGCACATATTATATCTGCCACCAAGGGGATCGAGAACGAAAGCCTTCTGACCATGACCCAGGTAATGGAAGATGTTCTATCTTTGTCTTCCGCTGCCAGGAAGGGTATCCAACTTGGTGTCCTGTCCGGCCCCAGTTTTGCCAAAGAGGTTGCCGCTGGCCTTCCCTCTGCCGTTACCGTTGGAGCAAAGTCCAAAGAGGCTGCCCAGTATTTTCAGAAGATGTTTTTCACGGAACGTTTTAGAGTATACGCTTCCACGGACCTAATCGGTCTGGAACTGGGTGGCGCCTTAAAAAATATTGTAGCAATTGCCGCCGGTATCTGCGATAGCCTTGGCTATGGGACAAATACACGTGCTGCTCTCATCACCAGAGGACTTGCTGAAATTACCAGATTGGGTGTGAAAATGGGTGCCGACCCCCTTACCTTTTCAGGCTTGGGAGGGCTGGGTGACTTGGTTTTAACTTGTACCGGCGACTTAAGCCGTAATCGCACAGTAGGCATTAAACTTGGCCAGGGAAAGACAAAGCAGACTATCTTAGAGGAAATGAACATGGTGGCAGAAGGGATCAAAACCACCAGGTCTGCGTGGTTTCTTGCCAGAAAAATGGAAGTGGAAATGCCGATTTTAGAACAGATCTATCAGGTGCTTTATCAGGATAAACCATGTAAAGACGCAGTAGCCGATCTTCTGGCCAGAGACCAGAAGGAAGAGCAGTGGTAAGGGCAAGGTTTATACCATTTTATCCTCAGACCAGTCATTATGTTCGAATTCTCTATGATCTGGTTTTGGAGGTTTTACTTCCATGATCCTTGATTCAAGCCAGGTTAAAACTTTATCAAATTCAGCGACAAATTCACTTAAAGCCTTTCCCCGATGGCTGATCTTGTTTTTTTCTGCCGTTGATATTTCAGCAAAGGTTTTTCCATAAGGGGGGAAATAGAATACCGGATCGTAGCCAAAGCCCTTTTCTCCTCGCACAGCTGTTGTAATTTCACCTTCACACCGCCCTTCATAAGTTAATGCCGGGCCGGACGGCACGGCAATGGAGAGTACACATTTAAAAGAGGCTTTTCTGTTTTTTTCTTTTTCCATTGCTTTCAGAAGTTTTTGAATATTGTCTGCATCTGTGGCTTTTTCACCTGCATATCTGGCAGAATGGACGCCCGGTGCACCGTCTAGCGCATCAACTACAAGGCCTGAGTCATCTGCTATGGCAGGTATTCCAAGTACTTTCGCCGTGAAGAGTGCTTTTTTGTAGGCATTGTCATCAAATGTCTCTCCGTCTTCAACCGGTTCCGGAATCGGGCCGAAATCATTGAGGCTTCGTATCTCAACAGGAAAATTTTTCAATTTTTCTCTGAATTCTTTCACTTTTCCAGAGTTTCTGGTGGCAAGCACTATTTCGGTTATCATGGAGTTTATTCCCTGTTATTTCTTTTGGTTTTTTAAATAAAATAAAGAGTTAATTCTAACTGGAATCCGGTAAAATGAAAACGATATTTAACAAACACCCCTAAAAAGGGTGGACTAATATTTAACCCTAAAAGGGTATTTAACCATCAAAATGAGGAAGATATTTTCAGTTTTGCCTTTTCACGCCGCCGAGCATCACAGAAACGACCGAAAAAGAAGTTTGAGGTAAGCGAAGCCATGAAGTGGCGTAGACTCCGACCTGTTTGAGTCCGCCCGAGGCGGACAAGTGAACGACTGCCCTTTCTTTTGATTCGTTTTCTTTGCACCCTGAAGGGTATAAAGTTCAACAAAGAAAATGAATATGTCGTAAAAAAAAATTACTTGCAATAAGTCCTCTTTATTTTGCCACTGTCCTGCTTGCATAGCACAACTGAGACTCACCAGCAAAGCTGGTGGGTTAAGGTTGTTATTTAATCCAGAAGGTTCATTAAGAGATAGTAATATTATTTAAAATACTCACGAATGAAATAAACTAAAATGATCATTCTTGAGTCTTTTGTTAATTTCGCTTATAAAAATGAAAATGAGTCCAGAAAAATCATGAACAAGTAGAGCGAAGTCACTGATTATTGTATGTGCAGATTTAAAAAAGTTTACTCATTTTAATGGATAAAGGTCTTAGAGCAGGAGATAATAAATTATGGCAGAGATAAAAAGCACCCTGGAAAAGGTCATGGAAAAGGTTGCCGCGATGGAACCTGCCACAGGAAAAGAGGTTGATACCGAAGAAAAAATAAAAGATGGGATGCGGTTAGGTGCTGAGTATTTAC
>CAMYJP010000086.1 GCA_947258675.1 uncultured Desulfobulbaceae bacterium
TATCCTGGGTGGCGTTATAATTAAAACTCAAAATAAAAGAGAAGGGGCATTGATTGAGATCTATCAGACCCGGTTGGGCAGTGACTATGTACCAATTGATACCGATACATCTGAGGGAAGATTCCTGGCGCTTTATAAAGGCTTTCTGGACAATGAAATATATAGACCGGGCCGGAGAATAACCGTTGCAGGTGTACTTCAGGGTGAAAAAATAATGAAACTGGACGAAATAGATTATCGCTATCCCTATATACATATTACTGAAATACATCTCTTTAAAGAAGAGCCTGCCCAGATCTATTTCACCGATCCATGGGACTATTACTCACCCTGGTATCCATATTATCCTTGGAGACAACGGTACTATCCATACAGGTCCCGTTACTGGGATTATTATTGATAATACCATTTTGAATAGTAAATGGTAATTCATTTCCAACAAACGTTATTACGCAAACGGTACAGCATGACCAGCGCATAGTGGCACATTTCATCATCCTGGATAAAAAATTTTGAATAATTATTTGTAATGATACTTATCCCTGGGAATAAGCAGGATGACAAACTCCTCAAATAGTGCTTCTCAAAGGAAGTAATCCCCCTCTACTAAAGCCAGGACTCTGATGGAATACCTCGAGGCTGACTTAAACGGATGAAACAGGCAATGTGCAAACTTGGCTGGCGCTTCAGTTCAGATCGCATGGTCATTGATTACACAAAGCATTGCTATACTCCTCTAGCAGGCATATCTACTTGCCAGATGAATGCACCTTTTATATAACAATCAGATTTATATCTTTGTCCCAGGATTCCATTATCGGAGCGTGTCAAGTTGAAGGTAATAAAACAAAGATTAAGCCGAAAAATTCTTGCCATTCTTACTCTCGCCCTGACTTTGCCCATGCTGATTATCAGCTATATATCCGCTAACCACATGGCCAACGATTTGATCCACCAGATGACTCTATTCGGTGATGTATTGGCTAATTCTGTCTATGGTGCTATTAAATACCCCATGTCTGTAGGGGATAGTACAGCAGTTACAAATCAGTTACTCGATATGGAACTGGAGGATATCGAAATCTACATCAACAATAATGAACAAGATATCATCTATTCCACCAAGAAGAATTTGATCGGCGCCAAGAATCCTTACACCTCTAATGATCAAACTGTTGGCAAGCATTTAAATGAGTTCCAGACTACAACATCTGAGGGGAAATTTACCTTTGAAAAAGTAATCAACGACCAGAAATTTCTGAATATTGTTCAAGTCATTTCCAACCAGGAAGAGTGCTACAGATGTCATGGATCTACCAAAAAAATACTGGGCAACATTATGGTTGCTATGGCAACTGACAAAACATATCAAACAATTAGAAGCCATACTGCCAAGAACATTCTGTTCGCCCTTGCAGGAATATGTATCATTATTGCTATTACATATGCACTGTTGATCCAATCCTTAAGCAGCCCGGTAAAGAAACTTGCCAAAGATATGCGGGATCTCCCTGCCAAACTCCTAAATAAGGAATCTTTGCCTCAAGTCTCAACCAGAATGGATGAAATAGGTGATCTTGAAAAATCTTTCAATCAAATGGCTAAGGATTTAAAAGAAAAACGAGAGATCATTGAATTTGCAAATAATGAATTAACAAATGCCAACAAAGAACTTGAGGCTTTTGCCTACTCAGTTTCCCACGACCTCAGAGCGCCACTCAGAAATATTGACGGTTTTTCAAAAATCCTTCTTGAAGAATACGGAGACAAACTAGACGAAAAGGGCAAACATTATCTCACCAGAGTGAGAAATGGCACACTGAAAATGTCTGAACTGATCGACGACATACTCACTTTGTCTCGGGCCGGTAGGCAGGAACTCCGGTTGCATAAGACAAATGCAAATCTCCTGATTAATGATGTGTTACGAGACTTTACAGAAGATATCAAACATCGGGACATTACAGTTAAGGTTGGTCAATTACCTGAAATCTTCTGCGATTTCACCCTCATTCGAAGTGTATTTTCAAACCTGATATCCAATGCAGTCAAATATACGCACTCTGTGAAGGAGCCAAAGATACTAATAGACTTTAATAAAGACAAAAAGGCCATTTACGTAAATGACAACGGGATTGGTTTTGACATGCAATACCATGATAAAATATACCAGGTTTTCCAAAGACTTCAGTTACCAGAAGAGTATGAAGGAACTGGGATTGGTCTGGCAATTGCCAAACGGATCATGGACCGTCATCACGGGAGTATCTGGGCCGAATCTATTGCAGGACAGGGGGCTACATTTTATGTTAAGCTACCATTGATTGATTCGGCATGAAATTAAAATCATCAAACATACTGCTAGAATTACTCGAGCAGAGCAAAAGTAAAAACTACAGGCACTGAGTGAAAAAGGTTTCTGAATTATAATTTTTGGAGACATTCACATGCATTCTAATACAGTAAAAAATATTCTTTTGGTCGAAGATAATGCCGATGATGCTGAACTGACCCTGCATGCCCTTAAAAGGAACAACATCTTAAATCCTATTGATATTGTAAGGGATGGCCAAGAGGCAATTGATTATCTGTATTTCACAGGGAAGTTTGCTAATTCACATCACAGCGTTCCGACTCTCATCCTCTTAGACCTCAAGTTGCCAAAAGTCGACGGGATTGAAGTACTGCGAAAAATCAAACAGGACAATTCTTTAAAAAAAATTCCTGTTGTTATTCTAACCTCCTCTAAAGAGGAAAAAGATATTATTGAAAGCTATAACCTGGGCGTTAACAGCTATATAAGGAAACCAGTTGATTTTGATCAGTTTGTGGATACTGTGAGGCATATCGGATATTACTGGTTGCTTTTAAACGAACATCACTAATAAAATCAGATGCTCCGATCTCAAACATAATTTGCTAGCATCTCCCTAACTCCCTGTCGTTAAATGCAGTTATTAGAATGATTATTTTGATGAAAAAAATATGACAAATGAATTGAAGAAAATAAAAATCCTCTTCCTTGAAGACAATCCTGATGATGTAGAGCTTGAGCTTTATGAACTCCAAAAGGGTGGCTTTGATGTCATGTATTCGGTTGCCAGGAACCAAAAGGAATTTTTCCAAAATCTTAATGATTTTGATTCAGATATCATCATTGCTGATTATTCCCTTCCCGACATTACAGGCTTTGAAGCCATTCATATCTGCAAAGAAGAAAAAATTGATGCTCCGGTTATACTGATTACCGGAATGGGGAATGAACAGGTGGTTGTAGACAGTTTAAGGGAAGGTGCTGCAGATTATATACTCAAAAAAAATATTGCCGGTTTACCAGCCAGAGTAGAAAGGGCTCTTGATATATGGGCGGATCGCAAGGCAATCCGAAAAATTGAAGTGGAAAAACAATACCTGCATCAACAGTTGCTGCATGCCCAAAAAATGGAATCTGTAGGTTTGCTTGCTGGAGGTATTGCCCATGATTTCAACAACCTGTTGACCGGTATTATAGGATATGCCGGTTTGAGTCTGAACTTAATTCACCAAGGTTCTCCGGTTGCAGATAATCTGCAAAATATTCTGGACCTTTCCGATAAAGCAGCCAATCTTGTAAAATCATTGCTTCTGTTCAGCAGGAAAATCCCTCTGGAATTTAGCCGCCTGGACATTAATTCTTTATTAAAAAAGAATATCGATTTCATGAAACGCATCATGGAGGAGACCATTGAAATCAAACTCCAACTCCAAGACAATCTTCCTCTGACCCAGGCTGATGAAACTCAGTTAACCCAAGTTCTGATTAATTTAGCTGTAAATGCCAGAGATTCCATGGAAGGAGACGGCTTCATTAAATTTAAAACAGAAAAGGTCACTCAAAGCAAGTTTAACAAAAAAATGACCAGTAACGCGGCAGATGAATATATATGCATTTCAGTGTCTGATACTGGTTGCGGAATAAAAAAAGAGACCATACTAAGAATATTTGAGCCCTTTTATACTACCAAAGAAGTTGGCAAAGGAACAGGGCTTGGGCTGGCAGTTGCCTATTCAATAATAACCGGACACGGTGGATGGATTGATGTAAAAAGTAAAGTCAGACATGGAACAACATTTAAGGTATTCCTGCCTGTCCACGCGGCGAACCAACCAGAAATTGATTTTGATTCATCATTCCAAGAAAATGTTGATAACTTGATTCCTTCAGCACAAATTGAACAGACGATCCTTGTTGTTGAGGATGAAGACATGCTAAGGAAACTGACAATTGATATGCTTGAGAGCTTTGGTTACAGAACCATGCAGGCAAAAGACGGCCTTGAGGCCCTGGAAATTTATAAAAATAATCAGCAACAGATTGGACTGGTGTTTTCCGATATGGTTATGCCCAAGAAATCAGGTCTAGAACTTTTTCATGAAATAAAAGAACTGAACTCAAAAGCTAAATTTGTTCTGGTCACCGGATATTCACTGGACGAAATTCAAAGCAAAGTATTTCAACAGATGGATGCCACACTGCTCAAACCTTACTCCCCGGTACAGCTGGCAGATCTCATTAGAAAAGCCCTTGCTCATTGATCCAAAACGCTTCATACCCGGTCTGATCTACCTCACCTGCTGGATAACAAGATTTTTCTTTAATCATTGTTTTTCCCCACTGGGTTCGTTTTCTATCCCTTTCAAAAGAACTATCATTGCAAATAATACAACTCCCACACCCGGCATGGTTCTGACCGATGGCAAATCATTTCCCAAGATCCAATCAATAGCCAGTACAAATGTCGGATAAAAATAACTATATGCCATGACTCCGGTCGGCCCTAGATGCATGGTGGCAAACTGGGTCAGGAAAAAGGTTATTATAGTTGAAAAAACAGCAAGATACACAATTCCGTACCATACATGAGGGGCCACAGCATGCCAATCGACAGCCTGGAGTTTAAACCCACTCAGACACAAAAGCCATATCACTCCTGTGCTTAAAACCCAAAATGTCATAACAGCCATGGATTCTTTGCGATGAAAGAGCTTGACTAAAGGAGTATAAAATCCCATCAGAAAACACCCTGCCAGAAATAAAAGATCACCATAATTTAATTCAAGAGCCATTAACCTATTCATATCCCCTTTAAAAATCACCCAGACTGCACCAACCAGACCGAACATAAGGGCCAATAGTCGATTTCGACCAAGCCGCTCACGGAGCAGAATAGCACTGTATATTCCTGAAATACCTGGAACTAAAGTAAATATCACACTGGTATTCAAGGCACTTGTATGACGTAATGATTCAAACATACACCAAAAGAAACCAACGATACTGGCACTGATGAGTGCATATCCAGTAATACTTTTTATGGAAGGAAGACTGATGCCATATTTTACATAAACAAAAGGAAAGAAGAGCACAGCAGCCAAGGTAAACCTTATCAGTGTGAGCACAGCAGGATCTAATCCTTCTGTGATCGCTGCACCTACTGTAAAAGATGTAGCAACGAGCATTGCTGCCAAAAGCATGAGGCAATGGACGCGCCAGACCGGCAGAATTTTAACAATTTTGTCTTTTTCCAAACGTCCGACCATTTCTACGAGATAAGTCTTTGCTGAACTCTATTGTAAAGATGTAATTTAAAGATGAACTTCTCTGCATCAACATTTAATAATTGAACAACAAATAACAATGGGGATTTAATATATTTCAGTTTCACCCCGGAGTTGAGAGCAATGTCAATCTATCAAAAACATTTGTATATCTTGCCTGTTTGCTATCCCTGCTGGTATCATAAATCTTAAATGGTCATAATCCGGAAAAGAGACAATCATAATGACATGTTGATACGTTTGGCATTCCAGCATAATCATTTCCACAATGCTCAACAATCCTTTTGCTTTGAGGAACTTACCGATTTTTGCATCAGATAGTTTTTCTTTTTAAGAGCAACCCCCTTATAACACATCAGCGACCTATCTGAATCAAAAGAAAACAAATTAAATAAAAGATTTAATGGCACTTAAGATCGAAATATGACACAAAAAAAAGCCCAAAATGAATCAGCTATACATCAAGCTGAAACTTCTGCACTACTGGAAGGGGCTCGAGCAATTCTTGAACACCGTAATTTTCAGACTTCTGCCCGTATCATTTTTGACCAGTGCAATAATCTCATAGGTTCCACTTCAGGTTATGTAGCTCTGTTAAGCGATGATGGAAAAGAAAACGAAGTATTATTTCTTGAGGCCGGAGGAGAGCCCTGCAGTGTTGATCCTACTCTTCCCATGCCCATACGCGGCCTCCGCGGCGAGGTTTACAAAAAAGGAAAGGCAGAAATAGAGTTACAAACTTATTCACACGCTCTTGAGAAAGCAAACGAAAACACATTAATGTTATACCGAGAGATCGAAAGAAAAAACAGAGAACTCCAAACAAAAACAAAAAATAAGACAGAGTTTCTCCGCCATATGGGGCATGAAATCAGGACTCCTATCAATTCAATTATCACTCTTGCCGATTTGCTCTCATGTAAGATAGATGGTGATTTGACTACCGAACAAAGCAAACAGGTCGATATGATAAAAGAGAGCACCAGTCACCTGCTCAATCTAGTCAATGACCTGCTGGATCTTTCAAGGATCGAAGCCGGAATCATCGATACAAATATCACGGAATTTACAATAGGCCATTTATTTGACCGAGCAATGCACACGATTGAACCACTTGCTGCTGAAAAGGGTTTAAAACTGCATTTAATCCCGCACGATTCCATGCTATTCATAAAAAATGACTTCAGACTGTTGTTACAAATTCTGCTGAATCTACTTGGTAACGCGGTGAAATTTACCGAAATTGGAAGTGTGACTGTATGCAGCGATTTGATTTCTGAAGGAAACGAAGCAAGAGTTGTTTTTGAAGTACGGGATACCGATGTTGGAATTCCAACAGATGTTTCTGAAGCTGTATTTGACGAATTTTCCCAATTTCATTTGGCAGATGGTGGGAACAGAGGCAGTGGTTTGGGGTTACCGATCACCAAAGAAACTCCTGAAACATCTGGATGGATGCATCCGCTTTAACAGCACTCCAGGGGAAGGAACGATTTTTACCTTCGATGTTCCACTTACATACGTAGATAAAAGGCCAAAGAGTTACCATCAGGAGGATCTTGGTAGGTCCAATGTTCCATTGCCCCCATCAACTGCTGCTCCAGAAAAATCTCCTGATCATCATATGAGCTTCAATCCTGCCAATTTGAGGACTATACTTGTGGTAGATGATGAAGAATCCTTCTTATTATCTTTTCAGGCCCAATTAAATCACAGTTATAAAGTCATTACCGCTAATGGCGGGGAACAGGCTCTTATCATTTTAAAAAGTAACACCCCGGATCTAATAATCCTTGACCTCATCATGCCGAACGTAAATGGTTTCATGTTACTAGAAACGATCAGCCAGGATGAAAAAACAAATAGAATCCCGGTTGTAATTTACTCTTCAAAGGAGCTGGATATTACAGAAAAAGAATTCCTCACAAATTCTAATGCTACATTTTTCAACAAAGGAGAAACTAGTGTAGCTGAAATTGCTTCATATCTTGAAAAATATGGCAACTCTCTCAGGTGATGGATTCTGTTTATTAGGAAAATATAAGTGTTGTAACAGAGTACAGATATGAAAAAAGGAAAACAGCTATTCCTCCCAGTCTATGCATGCGACAGGGCATGAGTCCATTGCTTCTTCTATGAGATCTTCCGGTCCACCTTCCGGATCAATTACTTCAGCTTTTTCCGTTTCTTCATTTAGTCTGAATACGTCCGGACATAATTCTTCACAAGTACCGCACCCTATACATTCATCCTCATCAATTACAACTACTCTGCTCATAACTAATCTCCAAGCTTCTCTAATAAGCCAGAAAAAAACAACTATCTGATACCAGGTATTCCTGCCTTGGGGTCTAAAAATCCCAAATATACAAAAAGAGATTTAACTGCGCTTATATGAAGTTATAAGATAAGCATGAAGGGTACCCACCACAACGAACATCCCATCGCTTTTTCCCTGAATAAAGTTTATGCGCTTATTTGATGCTTTTTTAACGGTAGGCGGATGATGAACTTTGTACCAATCCCTTCTTCACTCTCCACAGAAATCG
>CAMYJP010000087.1 GCA_947258675.1 uncultured Desulfobulbaceae bacterium
CCGTTGTGCGTGTCACATTCTGTTCCGACCCTGAAGAAAGGCCTGCGGTTGAAGTTGATGGAGTGACCAAATTAGTCAGTATCGCCTTGATGATCGTCATCATCATCATGGGAGTTTTTCCCGCCAAGATTGTTGCAGTAGCCACGGCGGCGGTTCAGGGCATCATGTGATACCATACCTGTTTATCTAATTTTGTTTTGGCCCTTGCACATTGCAAGGGCCTTTTTTTGTGATTTGCTAATAAATCCACTGTATGTGTAAAAGCTGCAATTAACCTATAGAAATTATTTAAAGAATAAAATTATAATAAGGGTTGCCAATCATGAAGTAGCAAAATAGGATTATTGGAACTGCATGGTGATATAGAATTGGAGGAATAAGTGCCAGGCTCCCGGTATTATTTGATGCGATACTTTACAAATACATTGCTAATTTTTTGTGTTTTGCTTTCCAGTTGCACATCCTCAGACCCGCATCTGCAAATGCTTGCGCAAGATATTTATTTGCAAAAAAAATGGCATGCACCACTTCCTCCTGAAGAATTCAAATCTGATGGCTGTTCGTGTTGGCCTGACGGCGAGTGGTTAGAATGCTGTGTTGAACATGATGTACTGTATTGGTTGGGTGGCTCTCGAGAGGAAAGAAAGCAAGCAGACATAAATCTGCAAAAATGTGTTCGCCAAAAAGGGCACCCGATCACCGGCAAAATAATGTATTATGGTGCTCGTATTGGTGGAGTATATTGGCTTCCGACATCATTTCGATGGGGTTTTGGTTGGAACTATCCTCAGTCTGGACCGCCGAAAATACAATAGCAACTGTTTTTTCTATTAAAAAAGAGTTGCGTAATTATACCCGAAAAAATCTTGTTTGTTTGCATACAGTTACGTTGTCTTAGCCCAGAAATCAATAATTCTCAGGAGACTCTCTTCTTCGGATGAAAAAATCCACTCTCACACGACCACATTACCTGCTACTGTCTTTATCTCTGTTGCTTGCGGCTTATCCTGCATCAGCCATTGGTTTTTCTGCAAGCACGTCGGCAGATTCAGCTTATACAAACACCGATGTCATTCTCCTGGTATCTTACATCCTGCTGGCGCTTGTTTTTTCTTTCCTCTGCTCAGTGGCGGAAGCAGTCCTTTTGAGCATTACGCCTTCTTACATCGCCGGCCTTCATGACAGGAGGCCTGGGTTGGCAACATTACTAAAACGATTGAAACAGGAAAATGTAGACCAGTCACTGGCCGCTATTTTGACATTGAACACAATCGCCCATACAGTAGGTGCCATTGGTTCAGGTTCCAAGGCAACCCTAGTATTCGGTAGCGCTTGGTTCGGTTTGTTTTCCGCGATCATGACCCTGGCGATTCTTTTCCTGTCAGAAATCATTCCCAAAACCATCGGTGCTGTCTATTGGCGGAAACTGGCGGGTCCAACGGCACATTTTGTCCGAGGATTAATTTGGACCTTGTATCCACTGATCATAATATCAGAAGCCTTAACCCGCTTAATCGCACATGAGAAAAACGTCCATGTTTTCAACCGCGAAGAATTCATCGCTCTGGCTGGCATCGGTGAACGGACCGGTCAAATCGACGATCGGGAATCCCAGATTATTCGCAATTTATTCCGCTTCGGATCCCTTGAGACCAGTGACATCATGACACCACGCACAGTAATTGTTGCGTTTTCGAAGGATTTAACGGTAGCAGAGGCTCTGAAAAGGGAACACAAAGCTCATTTCTCTCGTTTACCCCTGTATGATTCAACAATCGATCACATTACCGGCTTTATCCTCAGGGATGATTTGTTGTTAACCAAGGCACAAAATCACGATGATGTAAAACTAGAGACCTTGAAACGCAAAATCCATACTGTCTCTAGAGAAATGAAATTGTCTGACCTGTTAACTTTTCTGCTCGATCATCGTCAGCACATGGTGCTGGTAGTTGACGATTTTGGCGGTACGGAAGGTTTAGTGACGCTGGAAGATGTAGTGGAAACGCTCCTGGGCCTGGAAATTACCGACGAGATGGATAAAGTCGCAGATATGCGAGCCTTAGCTCGGCAACAATGGGCCAAACGAGTCAAGGCGCTTGGCCTGGATATCAATACAAATGGACAGTCTCCCGATATAAACAAATCGAATACTTTATCAGATAAAGTAGATCACTGATCTACTTACACGTCTTAAAACGGACTAGAAAAAAACTGAACACCCATCTATTTTTCCTGTCAGACGTAGTACCCCTCTTGTTTTTAGTGTTTTTTTTAATCTTTTGAAAAAAATCCTAATAAATAATTACCTAACGTTCGAAAATAGCATAACACCCTGTAAATCAGGAAAATGTTCAGATGGTTTCGGATACTGGGAAGCATTACTATTTGTAATCACCCTAAACCTCTGCTTGAGCTAGAGTCCATGTTTTGCAGCGACAAACAGAATTTTGACGAAGCGAAAATACTCATTGTTGATGACAGCGCTTTGCAAGCCAGGCAACTGAAGGACTTTCTTGAAAAGGATGGCTTCAGTGTGTCTATATGCGGTGATGCGGTTGAAGCTATGACGCATTTGCAGGGAAACATTCCGGATTTAATCATCAGTGATATTATTATGCCAAAGGTAGATGGATATGAACTATGTCGGTATATCCAGGACAGCAAACATCTGCAGGATATCCCGGTCATGATGATTACTGGGAAGTCTAACCTGGATAAATTGAAAAAGTCTTTTGCCGAAGGAGCAATGGACTTTATTTCAAAACCGATACAAGAAATTGAGTTGCACGCCAGAGTGCGATCTCTTCTCCGCTTGAAATTCGAAATGGCGCGGCGAAAACAGCATGAACAGGAATTAGTTAAGCTGACAAACAGGCTAAAGGAAAAGAACCAGATACTTGAACGGTTATCACATATTGACAGCTTGACTGGTATAGCAAACCGCCGATATTTTGAAGAGGTCTTTGCAAAAGAATGGAAGCAGGCAATCCGCTCTAAAACAAATTTCTCAATGCTACTGGCAGATGTCGATTTTTTTAAATCATTCAACGACACATATGGGCATCAGGCAGGGGATCAATGCCTAAAGCAGATTGTTGCATCTTTGGAGTCAGCACTTAAACGACCTAATGATTTCATCGCTCGTTATGGAGGCGAAGAGTTTATCGTTTTATTACCAGATACAAGTAACAAAGGATCTCAAAAATTAGCTGAATTGATGAGGGAGAAGGTGATAGATCTAGCCATTCCCCACGAAAAATCAGATGTTTGCGAATGGGTTACCATCAGCATTGGAATTGCCTCAATATTGCCCACCATGTCAAATGATTCTTCCGATTTGATTACTTATGCAGATAAGGCTCTCTATTCCGCAAAAAAAAGTGGCCGAAACCGAGTAATGTGGCCACCTCAGAAAGAATTGGCTCCTTTATATTATGACTAAAATATGAAATGCAAATTACAAATGTTTTTTTGGGCCAGAAAAGTAAAAAATAGAACAAACTAGTATTTCTGAGAATTCGGAGGAAGGATCCATGGCTCGAATTTTAGTGATTGACGATGATCCGACAATTTATGAATTTGCTCGAATTGTCCTAGAAGAGGATAGCCATGAAGTTGTCGGTACTACTGATAGCACTGCTGCTCTAGAAATGATAGAAAATCAGCGATTCGACTTGGTCATAACAGATATTTTCATGCCGGAACCAAACGGCATACAAATCATCATGAAATTAAATCTGGATTTTCCTCAGGTAAAAATAATAGCTATTTCTGGTGGTGGCAGTTCTGAATCAATAGATTATTTTACACTTGTAAAAAACTTAGGAGCGCGTCAGGCGCTTAAAAAACCCCTCACACAAGAAGCTCTGTCACATGCAGTTCGCGAAGTTTTGTCCTAGCGCCAATACCCCATGATCGTTTGATAAAAAAGGTATTAAGTATGGATCAACTGGCAATATTAGAGCATCTGAAGACCAACAAAATTACCAAAATTATTATACCATTGAAGGATGGTGGTGATCTGCGAACCGATTGTGTCTGCAAGCTATTAGATGAAAAAAATCTTGAGGCGAAATTTTTACCCGGCAACCTCAACATCGATGAGATCAAGATAGAGGAGACATGTATCATATCACTGGATGTAGGTGGACCCATCCTTGCTGCCAGGGTAGAAATCTCCGAAATTTTGCAGGAAGATTTATTAAAACTGCAGCTACATGACTTACAGGTTTTTGATCAAAGAAGGAATTTCTTCCGAGCTTACACGAATCTGACCCTGCAAATTACCTATACTGATCCGGACGGTAATTTCAGCAACATCAGGGTAGAAAATGAATTTATTAACATCAGTGGGAACGGCATCAATTTCCCAATATCTCAAGAAATTCAAGTTGATACTGATGTAAAACTTGAAATCCAGCTGCCGGATAAAAATATCCGCTGCAGTGGGGTTGTGGTGAGGTTTGAAGAAAAAACACCTGATAAGTTTAATTGCGCTGTCCAATATACGGATATTTCAGATGGTGATCAGCAGCAATTGATAAAAATCTGCAATGAAATTCAGAGAGAAGAGATGTCTCAGCGGATCATGGTGAAGAATGAACTGGATTGGTAACAGCGTTAGCTGAATACCGTTTACTGTTACCCCTAGACCTCCCAAAAATGGCCAGGATATTTCATAATACATGGCAGTGGAAGGGAATACTATCGGAAATCATTTATAAAAATTTCCCACCAGAATTTGTCCCAAGAACATCTTTTGCATAATAAAATACTTCTCTACGCCTGGGCCAGGCTGTCATTTTTCTGAACACCCTCTCAGCTGTGTCTTTCATAACCGGCTTCATAGTCAATTTTCTATTTTTCAAGCCTTTCAAGTGTATTCACCTGATTCTTCATCTCTTCGATCCATTCTTCCGCAATCTTTTCCTCCATCAGTGTTTTGGAAATTTAAAGTTACCCTTCAGGCTCGCTATGCGGCTCGACTGTCCAGGTAATCATTCTGAGCGGACAGACACCCTTCTCTCATAGCAAGATACTCATCAAAATCCATCATCACGTCAATGAGGCCGTCTGCAGTGATTTCGATAATCCTGTTTGCTACGGAGGACACAAATTGATGATCATGGGAGGCAAAGAGCACCACTTCCTGGAAAGTCATCAGAGCGTTATTCAATGAGTTGATTGACTCAAGGTCGAGATGGTTGGTGGGCTCATCGAGAAGGAGAACATTGGCGTTGGAGAGCATCATCTTGGAGAGCATACAGCGTACCCGTTCGCCGCCTGAGAGGACTGAGGTTTTTTTCATTGCCTCCTCTCCGGAAAAAAGCATTTTTCCTAGGAACCCCCGAACAAAACTCTCATTCTCATTTGGAGGTGCAAACTGGCGCAGCCAGCCGATAAGATCAAGCTCCTCATCATTGAAATACGCATTATTCTCTTTCGGGAAATAGCCGTTGTTGATGGTAACTCCCCAGCGAAAGCTACCTTTGTCCGGCTGAAGCTCCCCTGCTAGAATCTGGAACAAGGTGGTTTTTGCAAGGCTGTTAGCTCCGACAAAGGCGATCTTATCGCCCTTGTTGACAGTGAGGGTGAGATCCTGAAACATGGAAACCCCGTCTATCTCCTTGCAAAGACCATTGATCTCCAGAATGACATCGCCACAAGGCCGTTCCGGCTTGAAAACGATGTAAGGATACTTTCGGGAGGAAATCGGCATGTCCTCGAGGGTGAGTTTCTCAAGCAACTTCTTCCGTGAGGTGGCCTGCTTGGCTTTAGAGGCGTTAGAACTGAAACGCTGAATGAATTCCTTGAGCTCCTCAGCCTTGGCCCTGGCTTTCTTGCTCTCAGTTTCCTTCTGGTGGAAACGGAGCTGGCTAGCCTGATACCAGAAGTCATAGTTGCCGACATAGACCCGGATTTTACCATAATCGATATCCGCCACATGAGTGCAGACCTGGTTCAGGAAATGACGGTCATGGGAGACAATGATCACTGTATTCTGGAAGCGGGAGAGAAAATCTTCCAACCAGTTGATGGTCTTCAGGTCAAGCTGGTTAGTGGGCTCGTCCAGAAGCAGGATATCCGGGTTGCCGAACAGGGCCTGGGCCAGCAGAACCCGCACCTTATCGTTGCCATCAAGTTCCTTCATCTTTTTCTGACTCATCTCATCCGGGATGCCAAGACCGTTTAACAGCACCGCGGCCTCTGCCTCTGCCTCATAGCCATTCATTTCACCGAATTTGACTTCCAGTTCTCCGGATCGGATGCCGTCTTTTTCGGTAAAATCAACTTTGGAATAGAGGGCCTCGCGCTCGGCCATCACCTTGTAGAGCTTCTTGTGGCCTATAATCACAGTATTGAAAACAGTGTGATCATCAAAAGCAAATTGATCCTGGTTGAGCACTGCGATGCGCTGTCCCGGCCCCTTGGTAATCTCACCCCGATCAGGGTCAAGCTGCCCTGCGAGGATCTTCAGAAAAGTGGATTTGCCGGCGCCATTCGCTCCGATCAATCCGTAGCAGTTGCCAGGGGTGAACTTGATATTAACGTCTTGGAATATGACTCTTTTGCCATAGGAGAGAGCAACATTGGATGCGGTTATCATGGTCATGTCCTTATAATAAAAGCCACAAGGCGACTCCTCGTGGCATGGGATATTCTCGATTAGGAAAAGCAGGAATAAAGCTGCAACTATTGATTAACTGATAAAAAAATCACGGGATTGCCAAGTACAAAAGTTCGGTATACTAGGCTAGTCGTGTCGATGAGCGGAGGCATACATACAGGTATGTTGAGCATTCCAAGAACCCGCTTCGTCCCGCAGGAATTACCCTTGGGATACAAACACCGTAGATCAGAATTTTCGAAGTACAGGCTTATCTGCTTGCCGTCAATCTTCCTGAAAAGAATGTTCATCCTCTTCTCCGGCAGGATTTTTCTGTTTCTCCAGCTTGCGTTGCCTTTTTTCCTCTTTCTTCTTTTTCTTTGCCAATTCTTTCTGGCGCTTTTCAAATGAATAGTTTGTTTTGGCCAAGATCCTATCCCTTTTAATGGTTTCGGTGGATTGTAAAAGACCACGCGGCAAAAAATGATCCCGCAGAGTGCGGGATCATTGCGATGGTCGATATCATTTCTTACTTTTTAACAACGTTAGCTGCAGCTGGTCCTTTGGGGCCGTCGACAATGTCGAAGGTTACCCGGGCGCCTTCCTCCAACGACTTGAAACCATCGCCCTGGATTGCGCTGTGGTGAACGAAAACATCGTTGCCGCCGTCTTCCTCGATAAAACCAAAGCCCTTTGAATCATTAAACCATTTAACTGTTCCTTCTGCCATCTTGTGATACTCCTTTGTACTGGGTTCCTTTGGGAACCGCTCTATTAATGAGCCGATCATCAAATTACGACCCGGTGCTAGTTTTGCTGCCAAAACTTGGTTTATAACGTTATCCCCTGGCCAAAAGGCCGAAGTCAAATGCCACGGCCCGGTTGCGTTGGAATTTTCTTTTTCCCCTGCCCGGCTCCGTTTTTTTTCTGGTCCTGTGGTCTAGCTTTTGTTTTTCCATACTTTTTTCCCCTGGAACCTTGGCCGCTCCTTTAAGGCCGGATCCCTTTTCGTAAACCAGGTTTATGGCGAGAGAGCGCTCAAGAGCCCTGATCATCTTGTGGTCGTCGGGGGTGGCAAAGGTGAAGGCCTCGCCGGTATGGCTGGCGCGGCCGGTACGCCCGGTCCGATGGGTGTATGTTTCCGACGTTGCTGGCATGTCGAAATTGATCACATGGGAAATTCCGGACACATCGATGCCTCGAGCGGCGATATCAGTGGCCACCAGAATAGTGTATGTGCCTCTCTTGAAGCCGTCCAGAGCCAGCTGCCGTTTTTGCTGCGAAAGGTTGCCTTGCAGTGAAGTGGCTTTGCAACCCGCTTTTTGCAATTGTAGGGCTAGTTTCTTGGCCTTGTGTTTCGTTCTGGTGAAAACAATGGATGATGCTATTTCCTTTTCTCGCAAAATTTTT
>CAMYJP010000088.1 GCA_947258675.1 uncultured Desulfobulbaceae bacterium
AACAAAAAAACTCTAGGTGACGATATAACCCCGCGTCCTGGAATGGTCCTCGGCATGACGATTGACAAAGACAACGAAAAACATAAAATCCCGGCAATGATCGTTGAAGTTGAAGGGGAACAGATTACGGTTGATTTTAATCATCCTTTGGCTGGTCAAGCTCTTACTTACAAAATTAATGTGCAATCAATAACCAAACGTCCCCCCGCATAGCCTACGCTTCTCATAAATAGTACCATTTTTTTCATATAACTATCCTCCATTCTCGTTCCTAACACCTTAAAATTCTATCAGAAATTTGTTTTTTATGAGCATTGCCCAGAGTGCTTCATATGCGCGGGATTATTACATATGTTCTTTGAGCAATCTCTATTCGTGAATTATGCAGGTCAGAGACTTTCCAAATTTCGTTACCATGATTATGTAATTAATAATGTGAAGTAGTTTTCATAGAAAAAAATAGACTGGAGGCAAAATTATGGCAGAGAGTATACATTGGGAAAGTGAATTGGATACTGCCCTGGAAAGGGCAAAGAATGAAAACAAAACTATTCTTCTTGATTTCTTCAATCCCGGCTGAATCGGTTGCCAACAGATGGGTACAGTTACGTACCCTGAACCGAAGGTCATAGAATATTTCGAAGCTAATTTGATTCCTTTGCAGGTTGCGTTTGATGACGAACCAATATCTAAAGATTTCAACATCAAATGGACGCCGGCGTTAATCACCTTAGGACAGGATGGCAGAGAACATCACAGAACAATTGGATTTCTCGATCCACAAGGATTACTTGCCAGACTGCTGCTTGGTATTGGCAAATATCACTTTGATAATGATCGTTTTGTTGAAACGGCTTCAGTGCTTGGTACGATTATGAAAGAATATCCACAAAGTGATGCTGTTCCTGAAGCAATTTTCATATCCGGAGTAACAGGATATAAAAGTTCAGGAAACCCCGGCCCCCTCAAAGAAGCCTATGAAAAGCTCAGTAGCAATTATCCAGATAATGAATGGACAAAACGAGCATATCCCTATCGACTTTTATAACCATCTTGTCTTCGTCCGTTTGGATTAATTTATCGACCAGACGGACGAAGACTGTTTTCAATGCTCAAAGAGACAGCGTTTACCTTCTAGAGACTTAAGAGAATATTTTTACTGTTATTTGTAGTAATCCTAACACGACTAACATAAGCCAAATTAAGGTTTCGATAAATTCTGACATTCAACACTTGGTTCCTCATCGAAGATAGCAATCAAGATCAGAATCAAAAGTAGATTCTCTGTTATTGGTATAATCTGATTCGGCTGGATTATGAGCTTCGCTGATTCTTACATCATGGAAAATTGGTACGGTAGCCACCTTCGGATGCATATCCGACTGTGAAACGGTTATTTTTATTTCTTTACCGGGTTTTGGTACAATTTTATTTATATCCAGTTTGTAACAGACACCGTTTTTTGGCCCGTCACCTCTTGCGATGAATACTCCATGAAACAATTTCTGTTCACTCTTTTTCGCGAACAAATTTGGGGTACCTATGTTCTCTGATGTGCTCTGTCTATCTTTGATCGATAAAAAATCTCTATTTTCCAAGTGGATAGCAGGAAATGATGATTTAATGGACGCTAAGAAATGCTAATAGTGTTCTATTGAGAAGAAAATAGTCTCCATTGTTAAAGAATCTTGGCACAGGTGGATAAATTAACGCATATTTTTTAAACCCCAGAGAATGGCTTGAAACCGGTTGGGAACGTTGATCTTCTTATAGATTTTATAGACATACGTTTTGACGGTATTTTCACTTATATTTAAATTAGATGCAATTTCCTTATTGCTTAACCCAGCTGAAATTCTGGTGAGAACTTCTCTCTCCCTTATCGTCAACATGGTGGCATCGGTACTCGTAGAATGGGTAATCAATTGTCTTTTTGGCTTGAAATAATATTCCTTCAATCTTTTTTCAGTTTCCATTCCTCCCCCTTCACAATAATTCATTCGTAACTAATCTTTTTCATATGAAAAAGATGATTTGAATGACGAAATCAAAAATTTTTCACTCAAACAAACAGCCATATCTTTTTCGCTACTCCTCAAGACCTTTCCCGCAACCTTAATTCTTGCTCTTTTTCCCTTGAGAATGTCCTTTTTACCGGGAACAACTATATCTAACATCACTTCTGTTCCTACAGGCAGAGCATGCGTGGTTTCAAAGTAAGCACCACCTGAACTGATATTACTGGTGAAAAGTTCATAGGTTCTCTCTTTCCCTTCATCGTCAACCATTGAAAGACAAGTGGGTAATACAAGGAAAAATCTTTCTAGCTTTCTCTTATCCTTTTCTGCCATGAGTCCTTTTTTTTTGTAATCACTATCCATTTAAATGACAACTTTTAAGGCGAACACAAAATTCGGAAAAAAAAGGGTAAAAATACGGGATTATTAACCGTATTGTAGCTGGAAAAGTCTAAGGTACCAGAAGTTGAGATTACTGGCTTGCTAAAAAAATGTCAGTATCTCTTGCCCAAAACCATGATTCCGTGACCTAATGATTCTTATCATGTGTATAATACTTTAGCTACATGATAATCAAAAGAGTGACAAACAGTTTTTTACATCCAAAATAACAAAATCAGATCAAGAATTTCAGTTCTCCAACCTGGCATTATTTTATCTGAATAATGTTGGTTATCTTTACTTCATGTAAAAGATATATTTTCAACCTTCATAGTAGAAATTTTGATTCGAGAAAAAAAACAGAGCCGAAATCCTGGTTTTTTAAAAATGTTAATAATAGTTCTTCTATCACATTTTCTTCCATTCAATAACTAATACTTGTTGGTTTTCGGTTCCAATAACCTCTACAGCATGAGTTTTGCCTGGACTATAAAGTACCTGGTCTGCGGAGAACGATTTCTCAACAACCTTGCCTTCAGAGTTTGTGAGTTTCCCTTTCCATGGTGCGAAAAAATATGCGACATAAGCAGGATGAGTATGCATAGGTACTTTTGTACCAGGAGGACGATTAGCTTTGGCCACTCGCACATCGTCATTTTCAAATAAAACCTTAACATCTCCTGATTCCGGCATAGCATCGGCCGCTAATGCCGTCCTCGCAGAAAAGACCAACAACAAGGCCACCATCAAAATATTCCCGGCAAGAAAAAATAAATTTTTCATAATGTACTCCCTCCTTATAAATATTTTTTGATAGTTTTCTGCTTAAATACTCGTGTGGCATCACGTCCTTTCATTTAAGGAGATAGCCACTAAAAAACACAAAAGCCTCCACCGAGGTCTTAGACCCCTTTGAAGGCTTATTAAAGTATTTTGCGCACCTCTTTCATGTGATCCCCCCCTAGGGAAAGAGGTAATGTCTAAATGCAAAGTTTAATTACGGCTTAACTAATGATCAAGTGCCACAAAGTGAAAATGTGTATGATTTATTACGTAGGGGTTGCCACCATCTGAACTCGCTAACAACGGTTTATCGTTCAAGATGTAATTTGGTTATGCAAAGTTAAGAAAATTCTGAAAAATGATCATATCCCTGGAAACCAATTTCAATTATCTGTCCATCGGAATGAGAAAGGTATACGCCTGAACGTTGACTCATTCGCCCGATACAGAAAATTTCACGCCCGGCCTTATCTTTAACCAAGTTGTAGACCTTGTCTCTATCGTCAGGAGATGAAGTGAAAAGCAATTGATAATCCTCACCGCCCTTTAAGGCCAGATCCAGAGCTGACAAATTTAAATGGTCCGCTGCTTCGCGCATTAATGGAGAAAGGGGCAATTCATCAGCTTGGATTTCAGCCCCGATTCCACTTTCAGTGCAAATGTGGGCAAGATCAGTAGCTAATCCATCAGAGAGATCCACCATTGAATGAACAATTTGGTTTTCCGCCAACAACTCTCCAATTTCAACCTGTGGCTCCGGATTAGTATGAGCTAATAACAATTGCTGGAATTTATCCTCTTCAACTATGGGTAATTTCTCATGAATTCTTTTATAAATCTCCAACCCTGCTGCGGCATCACCAATACAGCCACTCACCCAAATCAAATCGCCAGGTTTTGCACCTGAACGATACACAATCAGATCTTCTTCTCCCTCACCAATGATCGTAATTGAGAAAACTGCATCTTTTCGAACTTTAACAGTATCCCCACCTATCAATATTACGCCATGCTCTTTCAGAACCCCGGTAAAACCTTTAATAAAATCAGAGAACCAGGGTTCACCTGGATCTGGTATGCCAGCAGAAAACAAGGCAAACCGTGGCCGTCCACCCATTGCTGCAATATCACTGATGTTAGTAGAAGCGGCCTTACGCCCTAAATAATAAGGAGCATGCCATTCAAGATTAAAATGAATTGTCTCAACCAATGTATCGGTGGTAACTAAGAATACCTTACCGCTGGTTCCTCGCACTACTGCACAGTCATCGCCAATCCCCATTAAAACGTCATTATTACTGGTACCGGCCAATCCCTTTATCTGTTCGATTAATTCCCTTTCTGAAAATTTATTTTTTGGGTTGCCGCTTTTCAAAATATAATTAGACCAATTCCTTGCAAAAAATTTAGATTATTTTACCAGGCGCAATACAGCCTTTTTCCTTTTCTTCTTATCTACGCTGCTTTTTTTAGGGGCATCGCCGTTGAAATCAACGGCTTTCACAAAACGCTTTTCACCACCCATACTAAATATTTCCATACCGGTCATTTGCGGAGTTCTTAAAATCCAGGTGAGGCTTTGAATCGGTACAGTAAGTACCTGCATGGTGACATGCCACCATTCATCTTGTTTGGTCTCGTCTCGTTTTATATTCTCAACAAGGGCGTAAACCAGCATCTGGGGTTTCTTGGCTGCAATAAGGACAATATCCCCAATAATAGTTGTATCCTTGAATTTTATTACACCTTTAAGTTCTTCAACCAACTTTTCCATTCCAGGTTACTCAGCAATATTTAAGCTTTTACTTCACTAGTTTTATACAATGAAATATATGAGAATAGATAGTTGTCCCTCTAGTGGTGACACTTGTCTGCTGTCCGGCAGTTAAACCGGACGATCAAATCTCCTATATTGAATAGCCTCGGCAACATGTCCTGCTCTGAGTTCATCTATTGCTGCGAGATCTGCTATCGTGCGGGCCAACTTAAGAATACGATGGTATGAACGGGCTGAAAGACCCAGCCTGTCGACAGCCTCTTCAAGTAGTTCCTTTGAGGGCTTATCCAGTTTACAAAATTTTTTCAGTTCATTTGGCCCCATCTGGCCATTGCAGTAAACTCCATTTCGCTTCAAGTATCTATCCTTCTGAATATTTCTTGCACTGTTAACCCTGCCCTTAATTTCGTTGGAAGATTCCCCACATCTTTCATCTGTCATTTCTTTAAATTTTACAGATGGCACGTCAAGATGGAGATCAATCCTGTCCAAAAGCGGGCCAGATAGTCTGTTTTCATAACGTCTTATCTGTAGTGGTGAGCAAGTACAGTTATGTTTCAGATCTCCAAAATATCCGCAAGGGCATGGATTCAATGCAGCTATAAGAACAAATCTTGCCGGAAATGATAAAGAATGGGCAGCCCGGGAGATTGTTACCGCGCCATCTTCCAGTGGTTGACGTAACACCTCAAGAACATTCTTTTTAAATTCAGGAGACTCATCGAGGAAAAGGACTCCGTTATGAGCAAGAGAGACTTCACCAGGTCTGGGCATTTGACCACCGCCGATCAGACCTGCATCTGATATAGTATGATGCGGTGCCCTGAATGGCCTGGTTGCAAGCAGCGGTTTGTTCTTTGGCAGTAAACCCATAACGCTGTAAATTTTGGTAGTTTCAAGTGCTTCCTCAAAAGTAAGATCTGGCAGTATAGTGGGTATTCGGCGCGCCAACATCGTCTTCCCAGAACCTGGCGGACCTTTCATGAGCACATTGTGCCCCCCTGCGGCGGCAATTTCCAAAGCTCTTTTTACATGTTCCTGTCCTTTGACTTCGTTGAAATCATTTTGATAATGAGTTTCTTTTTGAAAAATAGCTTTTACATCAATATCTGTCGAGGTCAATTCCGACTTGCCTGCAAGTATTTCAACGGCATGATGCAGCGCATCAATGCCTATTACATTAATTCCCGAAACTACCGCCGCCTCAGAGGCATTTACTGATGGCACCAGCACACCATCCAATCCGGCTTTTTGAGCCGATAATGCAACGGGCAAAACACCTCTCGCAGACCGGGCTCCACCATCTAAAGAAAGCTCACCTACTACTGCATAACGGTCAAGAATCTCACTTTTAAAAACACCGGCAGCAGCAAGAATTCCGAGAGCCATAGGCAGATCATACCCCGCACCTTCTTTTTTCACATCAGCAGGCGCAAGGTTGACAGTAATTTTACGATTAGGAAACTCATAACCGCAATTCTTAATGGCCGCTTTCACCCTGTCTTTACTTTCACGAACTGCACCTTCAGGTAAACCCACGGTTGAAAATGATGGTAAACCATACGCTATATCCACTTCAACTTCGACCAGTAGTCCATCTACCCCAATAACCGCCCCACTCAGGACCTTTGCCAGCATTCTCCCCCCTATTCTTAGTATTGAATTGAATCCCCAAACCCCTTGCAATATAAATCTTTCTAGGGCTTATAACACCGTGCCATTTCTTCTGAATAATCTCCGCCAGCTTTTTTGTATACAAAAAAAGGTGGAAGTATTTTAACCTCCCCTCCTCCCTTTATTGCTTCAACAAGTACAAATTTAGCATCACTTCCTGGGTAACTGTATACAATCTGCTGTCTTTTTGGTTCCAACCCCCTGTTTTTCATCTCAGTGACAAGTGAAGCTGCCCTGGTTGAAGGATAAATCATTGTTACTTTTCCCCTGGTTCTTACAGCAAAAGCTGCGGCTCGCATTATTTCCGGCAATCCAGCCCCTATTTCATGCCGAGCTATAGCCTGTTCCGATGCCGGATTTACTTTACCTGTACCAGTTTTCCTGTATGGGGGATTGCTGACGATCCAATCGTTAGACCCAGCCTGAATAAAGTTCTCTATTGAACAAAGATCTCCTTTTATAACATGGATCCTCCGACTGCTAATCCAATCTGTGCCATTGTTTATCTCAATATTCCTTTTTGCCAGAACAGCCAGTTCTGCTTGAAGTTCAAGGGAAGTTAGCTGTAATTCGGAATGGCGGTAGGCCAGTATGAGTGAAACTATTCCGCACCCTCCGCCGAGATCGAGGATCCTATCTGATTTTTTTGGAGATACGAAGTTGGCAAGAAGGACGGCATCAAGGGAAAATCGATAGCCATAACGATGCTGCAAACATTTCAATCTGCCATCAAATAATGTATCTTCTGTGAATAATCGGCTGGGTGACATTATCTAATATATACTCGCACATCAAATGTTTTTAGCCTATAAAATTTAAGACCAACAGGGCAAAAACAGTATATCTAATTGATTTAATGTTATTATGGAAAACCATTTAAAACCGCAGCTTTCTTCAATCAGAGTCAAACCATGGTTCAATGGGGCTCGTTTTCGCTTAAAAAATGGACATCAAAGTAAATATCATGTAAATATTTTTCATCAAAAAACCGAGTTTCGAAATGCGTATCTGAAAAATCTTATTCATTTGATTGGGTATTACCGATAAACAGAACCGGATTGAATAATAAGCAAGAGTAAAAACAGGAATTTATTGAGACCCGTATTATAGCATATCGAGAATATATATATTTCTGAATAGGTAGTATACATTTAGAAATATTTCCTATTAGCAGCGGTTGGAGCTTCCCGACATTTTCAATGCGATTACAAATACTACCAAAAATATGCACTTCCAAGTGTAATATAGGCTTGAGCCTGCTGTTGCTGTTTTTTTGCCTTGAATACTCAAATCCCTGCAAAGCACATGCTCAACCTGCAACAATAGACGATTATTTTGTTATTAATTCAGATACTCACTTGTTGCTCTATCTTAAAACATTGAATTGTTTTACAAAAGAAATGGAAACCGGTATCCAAAATGGAATACCTGCAACATTCACTTACTTCGTGGATCTTTACCAAGTAAGAAAAAATTGGCCAGATAAAAAGTTGGTTTCGCATACTTTTCATCGTACCTTGGCCTACGACACGCTTAAAGAAGAATACAGTATCGCTTTTTCAGAGTCAGAAAAAAAAATCACTACCTCTCTATTGGCAGATGCAAAAGAATATATGTCTGAAATACATGATTTTAAAATAACAACAACTGACCGTTTATCTGAAGAAGGTTTATTTGTTCTCAAAGTAAAAGCAAAACTGGCACGCAAGACGCTGCCATTATATTTCCACTATCTGATTCCTTTCTCATCACTATGGGATTTTGAAACAAGCTGGTATTCGCTGCAATTCAGATACTGATAAACAAAAGTTACATTGCAGACTATTTTTTTGCTAAAACAAATACACACTCAGTAAGTGAAATTTTCCAAAATAAAAAATTTCTCAAGCCGTCATTTTATCCGGAGTTCAAACAATATTGATTATGACCAAGAAAGATGTAAATAAAGAAAAGCGTTTTCGGATCATAATCTTAATTTGTCTTCTTCTTATACCTCTACTTACTTTCTTTGAAACCAAAGTTTTATTAATTGATGAAGTAAGCTTTCCTATCAGCGGTAATGTTCTGGTCTTTGTGCTTATTAACATCAACGTCTTGCTTCTTTTGTTAATGGTTTTCCTGGTTCTTAGAAGACTAGTTGAACTTGTATTTGAACGTCGTAAACAGATTCTTGGCACAAAACTTCGAACAAAACTTGTAATATCTTTTGTTTCTCTCTCTCTTATACCAACCGCTCTCCTATTTTTTATAGCTTTACAATTTATTTCCACGAGTATGGACTACTGGTTCAACTCTACGGTAGATCAATCCCTCCAGGAATCTCTAAATATTGCGAAAAATATCTATCAAAAGGCTCGTGATCAGGTAAAAAATCAAGCTGAAAGCATAAGCATCCAGCTTTACTTTGGTAATTATGATGAATCGAAAACCAAAGATATTGACGCTTTTTTAAACAACACCCTAACAGCGCAAGGCCTCGAAAGTCTTGAACTTATTTCTGACCAAAGAAAATCCATTGTCAAGGTTGTCGGCAAGAATATAAAAAAAGAGTCTTTGCCTGAAATCCCAGCTGAACTTATTCGCATTGCTCTGGAGGATGATGATCATCAAATAACCATTCAGTCGATACCAGAGGGAGAACTTGTCCGAGGGGTTAAACAGATCTCGCTTGGTCCCCCGAACAATAGAAATACCCATCATCTGTTGATTACCTCTATGCTCATTACTAAAAACGAACTGAATCGTCTGGAAATCATTTCAAAAGGGCTAGAAGGGTATAGACAACTCATGCTTCTCAAAAATCCCATCAAAACAAGCCTATTGGTAATGCTTCTGATTGTTACTCTGCTCATAGTTTTCTGCGCTATATGGTTCGGTTTTTATGTTGCCCAGGGCCTTACCGGACCAATTGGTAAACTTGCTGATGCAACCAGACGGGTGGCAGATGGAGAACTCGACTTTGCTCTAGAAAAAGATGCAGATGATGAAATGGGACTGTTAGTGGATTCTTTTAATAAAATGACTCGAGATCTCCTGAACAGTAAACAAGAACTCGAACGTGCCTATTTAGCACTTAAAGACAGTAATATAGAACTTGACGAACGAAGACGGTATATAGAAATTATTCTTCAAAATGTGCCTGCAGGTGTAATTTCTTTTGATGAAAATAAACAAATTACAACAATTAATCATTTTGCTGAAGAACTCCTCAAAATAGACAAAGAAAATTTTCTATATAAGGATTACAGGGAGACTTTAATCCCTTATCACCTCCAAATACTGGAAAGTCTTCTTGATGAACTTTCTGAATCCGGTCAATCTTCGATTCAGCGGCCACTCCAGCTGACGGTAAGGAATGAAACATTTTCATTGCTGGTGAACTATACAAAATTGGAAGATGAACAGGAAAATCCTATTGGTGGAGTTCTCGTCTTTGATAACCTTACTCAGCTTGAGAAAGCCCAACGGGCAGCTGCCTGGAGAGAAGTTGCCAAAAGAATTGCCCATGAAGTAAAAAACCCTCTGACTCCTATACAGCTTTCTGCTCAGCGATTACGCAAAAGATATCTGGATTTGCTTGGGAAACAAGGCGACGTTTTCGATTTATGCACCAACACAATCATTAACCAGGTTGATGAATTAAAAAGATTGGTAAGTGAATTTTCTGCTTTTGCCAGGATGCCCGCAGTACAGAAAACAATGAGCGACCTGGAAGACATGATCAATGAAGTTCTGGTATTATATATTGAGGCTCATAAGAACGTACAATTCTTATTTTCAATACCCCAGGAAATTCCTATCTTTAATTTTGATCGAAAGCAGCTGAAACGTGTCATGATCAATCTACTGGATAATGCTGTGGCAGTGCTACCCGAGGGTGGTACAATCGAAATTGTCCTGAAATTAAACGAAGACAAAAACAGGGTCTTTATAGAAGTGAGTGATAATGGGCCTGGTGTTAGTGATAAAGACAAGTTTCATCTTTTTGAACCCTATTTTTCAACAAAAAAATCAGGCACCGGTTTAGGATTGACAATCGCAAGCACTATTACGGCCGATCATGATGGTTATATAAGAGTTATGGACAATGTACCCAACGGTGCTGTATTCATCATCGAATTACCCTTGCAGATATAATCAGCAATGTAAAAAGTTTTCACAGGTATCCTATATGTGCATTTAAGTCACTGGACAACAGAGCATAAATGCTTAGGATTTAATTACGAGACTGACTTAGATGGCGTGGAAAAGTATGAATTACTTCGTCGTATTAGCTACACGGAATGGGTTATCCTCCTCAGGAGGACATCCGCTTCAGAGACACGATTTATCTTCGCATATGATTTTACTTAGCCATCTAAAAATGTAACGACAGGCTTATTTCCAGGTTGCAACCTAAATTATTACTGAATAATTCAGATAAATTGTAGAACCTTCTTTTTCTAAAAGATAACCAATTATTAAACACTTTATTATATATCATGAGCGAAGACACGACACACGGGGTGCCAACCCAGAAAGACATTGAAAAAGATATAAGCGAATATCTTACAAAAAAATATGGCGAGCGGATCAAAATTATTGGAATTCATGCCCAAGCTGATTCCTCAAGGAAAAAGTCTGCGCTCGCTGAAAAAAAAATTCCCAATGAATATAATTTTGATCTCAAACCTGAAGAGCTATATGCCTATCTAGACGAATACGTGGTCCGGCAGGATGAAGCAAAGGCTGTTCTTTCTACCAAAATATGCACTCACTTCAATCGAATCAAACATGCGTTAAAAAACCCGAAACAATCTCGGCAGGCTGTAGGCCAGATAAAAAGTAATGTGTTGCTTATCGGACCTACCGGAGTGGGTAAAACGTACCTCGTAAAACTTATTGCACAGAAGTTAGGAGTTCCTTTTGTCAAAGGTGATGCTACAAAATTCAGCGAAACAGGCTATGTTGGTGCAGATGTAGATGATCTTGTTCGTGATTTGGTCCGCGAAGCTGACGACGACATTGAACGTGCTCAGTATGGAATTATTTATGTCGATGAAATTGACAAAATCGCATCAAGTCCCAATCGCATAGGACCAGATGTTTCCCGTTCCGGAGTCCAGAGAGCTCTTCTTAAACCTATGGAAGAAACCGAGATTGACTTAAAAGTGCCGCATGATCCAATTTCACAAATGGAGGCAATCGAACAATACAGGTCAACCGGTAAACGAAAGCGAAAGATAATTAACACAAAAAATATCCTTTTCATCATGAGTGGGGCATTCAATGAACTGGAAGAGATAATTATCAAGAGAATTAAAACACAAGCTATAGGCTTTGAGAGTACTATTCATTCCAAAAGTGATGGTTTTCAATATCTCAAGCGAATAAAAGCGGAAGATCTTATTCAATATGGATTTGAATCAGAATTTATTGGCAGATTACCGGTTATTGCCTGTCTCGATCGACTTACAGTAAAAGATTTATATGAAATTCTAGTTAATTTTAACTGTTCCGTAATTGTAGGTAAGAAATTAGACTTTCAGTCCTACAAAATTCATATACAATTTGAAGAGAAAGCTTTGCTGGAAATTGCCAAACGCGCAAACGAGGAGCAAACCGGTGCCAGAGGGCTTGTAAGTGTAATAGAAAAGACCTTACTTCCTTTTGAAAAAAAACTTCCATCAACCGATATTCGATATCTTGCTGTTACTAAAAAACTGGTTCTCGATCCTGAAGATGAACTCAAAATACTTCTAAGTGACAATTCAAGAAAGAAATTACATGAAAAACAATATGAACTTTTAGCCAGCAAAGAGAGAGAAAGGATTATTCAATTCCTGCAAGAAAACAAGAAAGATTTTTTCAAGTCTCACAAAATCAACCTTACGAAAATGCGCGCAGAATTAATAGCTTTGCAGTGCCAGCAGAAAATTTCTGATATCGGCGAGACCCTTGAACTGTTTGTAGAACATATAATGCTGATTAACCAATGCGCACGATCTATTTCTGAAAAATGTGAATTAGAAATTTCCTTCAGTGATGAAGCTGTTGATTGGATACTTGCAAAGCAGCCTTTTTCTGAAGAATCAATCAAATCATCTTGTCTAAACCTTTTGAAGACTTTTGAATATGGTTTTGGCCTTCTTAAGCAAAAAAAAGATATCAAAAACATTGTTATTCCAGTCAATGGCTTGCAATCACCAGAGAAGTATATTAACGAGTTAGTTTCAGATAGCTTTAAAGAATAATCGTGATAGCAAAACATCATTTTATCCTGAATGCTTATGCCTTCATTTACAACTGGAAGGCTAGGAACACGAATTATCAATAATATATTTAAGGAGCAGCTAATATATGGTTTTTCCAGAATATCGCCCGAGACGTCTGCGAAAAAATGAAGCATTCCGTGCTTTAATCAGGGAAACATCTCTTTCACCGGCTCAATTAATCTATCCTCTTTTTGTTATGCCTGGCAAAGGAAAAAGAGAACCAGTCACTTCCATGCCAGGTGTATCCCGAATATCGGTTGACCAACTTGCAAAAGAGGCAAAGGATTGTCTCAAGCTAGGTGTTAACAGTGTTATCCTTTTCGGACTTCCAGAGAAAAAAGACTCAATGGGATCTGGTGCGCATGCCAAAGATGGCATTATTCAAAGAGCAATACATGAGCTGAAAAGTAAAGCTCCGGAACTGATTGTCATCACTGATGTATGTTTATGTGAATACACAGATCATGGTCATTGCGGTATCATTATAGACAAACAGGTGGATAATGATTCTACACTGGAAATACTTGCCCGGACAGCTCTGTCCCACGCTAAAGCAGGAGCGGACATGGTTGCACCTTCTGATATGATGGATGGCAGAGTCGGTGAAATACGCACCATTTTAGATGAAAATAATTTTCATATGATTCCAATAATGTCCTACGCTGTTAAATATGCATCAGGATTTTACGGTCCTTTCAGAGAAGCTGCTGATGGCGCACCGCAATTCGGCAACCGGCGAGGATACCAAATGGATCCCGCTAATGCTCTTGAGGCGCTACGCGAGGCAACGCTCGATGTCGATGAGGGTGCTGATATAATCATGGTTAAACCAGCTGTTGCTTATCTGGATATCATAAAAAGTCTCCGAGAAGAATTCGATCTTCCCATTGCCGCCTACCATGTGAGTGGCGAATATGCCATGATAAAAGCTGCTGCAGCCAATGGCTGGATAGATGAAGAACAGGTAATGCAGGAAACACTGCTGAGCATCAGACGTGCAGGAGCTGAGATTATTATTACCTATTATGCAAAAGAAATGGCGAAATTATTACAGAAATAAATAATTGGCCTCTATTATGAGGTAATAGCTCCCCCAAAACAACTACAATATTCTGTCAGGCAAAGGAACAAACTTCACAGAACTTTCCTGGATTGCAATGGACTTTCAAGGACACCTTCTCAACACTTACAATATGTTAAAGAAGCAGCCTGTAATTTTTATATTAGGCGGCTTTTTTGCACATTTTTTATCCATCATAACTTTAGGCTTGGCTGCCGGTCCTGTTCTTGGTGGGTATTTGCTTGCTATGCTTCTCTATCTGCGGAAAAATCAGCAACCACAATTCAATGATCTTTTTTCAGGATTTGAAAGATTTATGGCTCTGTTTTGGTTTTTCTTTCTAACGTTGATAATATTCGGCGGTTTTCTGCTATTTATCATACCGGGTGTTGTCTTTGCAACCTGGTGGATTTACACCCTTCCGCTTATGGTGGACAAACAGTTGCCACTTATGCCGGCTATGAAGGAAAGCTATGCCAAAGTGCAGGAAAAAGGTTTTTTCCTGCACCTCGTTTTTCTCTTTATGATAGGGGTTGTCCCTGTATTTCTTCTAAATATCATCACATCTGTCATACCACTGCTCAGTATACTGCATATTCTGCTGCCCTCTTTCCAGACCGGTTGTCTGGCCAGTTTATACCTTGAAGAT
>CAMYJP010000089.1 GCA_947258675.1 uncultured Desulfobulbaceae bacterium
CCATTCATATTCGGCATATTAATATCACTTAATATGACATCCACTGACTGTCCTGCAAGCAGCTGCAATGCTTCCTGCCCGTCTCCGGCTTCGTGAATTACATCAAAATCCAACCCGGCCTGCCGAAGGCACCTGGTTACAATTTTTCGCATAGTACTTGAATCATCAACGATTAGAACTGATTTTCCCATGATTTTCTCCTTCAGTTTTAGTCTGGTTCTTTTCATCAATAAGGAAAAATACCGATTTAATAGCACAATCATTATTGATTACAATAGAGAACACGTATAAATCTCAGCCAACCAGTTCATCAGTTACGGTAATTCCAAACACTTTTCCTTCCATTTGAAAAAACCATCGTTTTACAGGCTTTTTCTCATCATTATTAAACTCTTCCACTATTTTCGGTAGCTCAAGTTTATAAATTTTATCCTGAGACAGATACTCATTTAAAAATCTGCCGGCAACCGTATTTAAGATTTCAACAAGCAGATCCTGTTGAATATGGTCCGCCAATTCTTCTTTTGGTTGCGTATATAAAGCCTCAGCAACATATTGCACCATTGTCTTTGGCATAAACAGCACAAATTCCCCTACCAGGGGCCTCGATACCCGCTGAGCTGCAAATATATTTTCTTCATCGACCGGGTGTTCCTCTCTTTCTTCTGCGGAAAGTGGCAGCACTTCCATAAATGCCATATTTTCCAGAGTGGAGGTAACGGCACTTACCATAGCCTGTTCGCACTTACCATAGCCTGTTCGCTTGCATCCGACATACAGATCTCCTTCACTCCTTAAGTAAGGAACCTATTTTGTTAAGAATTGTTGCTGGAGACACGGGCTTATTTAAGATAGCAAATGCTCCGAGCGCCAGAAGCTCTTCCTCCTTTGCAGGATTACCGACACTGGTTATAACCAATACAGGCAGGGAAGAAAACCGCTGGTCTTCCTTAACTTTTTTCAACAGCGTTTCGCCATCCATTTCCGGCATTATTAAATCTGTAACCAGTAAATCGATATTTTGCTGTTCCTGCAGAAAATCGAAAGCCTCCTGCCCGTTTACAGCCTCAAAAAATTCAGCATCATTCAAACCTGCAATTTCCAGGCATCGTCTGATAAACATTCTGGATGTCTGCGAATCGTCAACTATGATTATCTGTTTCACTTCACACCTCTTTTAAGCAGCCATTGATGCTTCAGCCTTCAGATATTCATCCTGAGCAGCCAACATGACTGTGGCAAGGGAATCTGATGAGAAATCGAAAAATTCAGTATAACCAGAAGCCAGCTGATACTGCATGGCATCACTGCCGGTTCCGTACCCACCCATCATCGCCAATACGTCGCCTAAATGAACTGCATAGGTCAGAGGCTGCAGGTCTGTATCAATTTCCTGTGGAAAATGGTGGTGTAAAATAAGTTGCGGTAACGGTTCAGGGAGATTCCAGTTCATGGCAAGCTCATAACCGACTATGGTATGATCAAGCCCGAGGAGTTCCTTTTCTGCAGCAAGATAGTTGGGTATATCTCCCTTTTCTATCCCTTCAACAGCCGACTTAGAAGACCCTTGTAAAAAATCTGAAATAATCGATTTTCCGATATCATGAAGTAGTCCAGCCGTGAATGCGACATCGGCATCAAATTTGCCCGGAGATATACCGGCAATCTCTCTGGCAGCAAAAGCGGTAAAAAGGTCATGACGCCACAAAGCCCCCTTACTGCCTTCATACCCTTCAAGCGGTTTATTGAGCAATTTATTTACACTGTCTGCCATGGCAACGCTGACAACCATCCTTTCACCAAGGTAAGCGACGGCACGGTCCACTGAACTGACAGGGTTTAGCAGTCCAAAAACTGGTGAATTGACAATACGCAACAGCCGGGCAGTTAAAATAGAATCGTGTTTCACGACCTGAACAACATCGGCCAACTCATGGTCTGGGTCCACTACTATCTGTAATAACTTAGATGCGTGTGGAGACAAGAGTGGCGTTTCCTGAATTGCCTGTCTGATTTTATCTTGTTCCGTCATTATCATAATCCAATTTTATACGTTCCAAACTCCTCGGCCGGGGCAGGAGATTTCAATTTTACCGGAATCTAAAGACATAGATACGGTTCTGCTGAAATTTCCTCCTACATCCTCTGCCACAACTCCCATGCCAAGACCCCATAATATTTTCTTTATGGCCAGTATATTTCGCTTACCAATGCTGAAAGTATCATTGGGATCCAGAATATTCGCCCCTCCTGCCAGCTTAACAACCATACCGTCTGCATTGCCCTGCCAGCCAAATTTTCTCATATCATTCAGCAGCGCAGGAATACCGGTATCAGCAAAATAACCGGGGTGATTTTTAGCCTTGTCCGCATTGATTTTCGAATCGGGCAGAGCCACATGGATCATTCCAGCCGTACCATTTTTTAGGGCCATCATCATGACACCTACGCAGGAACCCAGCGCATAAGTCCTGATTATATCGTCCTGTTTATTTGAGGCACCATAGTCGCCAACGCCCAGGACAACTAATCCCATTCTTTTTTTCCTTCTAACATTTTAGCTATGGCACCAGCCATAGTCTCCAATTTCATCAATCGCTCCGCTCCCCCACGTTCGTAGGCGACTTTCGGCATTCCAAATACTACAGAGGTCGCTTCATCCTGTGCTATATTGCGAGCCCCTGCTTTTCGCATGGCCAACATACCATCTGCACCATCACTGCCCATGCCTGTGAGCATGACACCAATGGCATTGGAGCCGACATGTTCAGCAACCGATTGCATCATGACATCAACAGACGGACAATGACCGCTTACCTTTTTTCCTGGCTGACAGGAGACCTCATAATATCCTCCCGTCCTGTATACCTTCATCTGCTTGCTCCCCGGGGCTATAAGAATACGTCCGGGCATGACTCTGTCACCTGAGACTGCCTCTTTCACTGTCATTGCGCATAACCCGTCCAGACGTTCGGCAAACATCTTGGTGAAATCTGCAGGCATATGCTGGACAATTACGACACCGGGCATGGATGATTGAAAAGGAACTATCAGTTTTTTAATGGCTTCCGTACCGCCGGTGGACGCCCCGATTGCAATAACTTTATCAGTGGATTCGGCGAGAGCCTTGCTACTGACAGTTGCCTGGACTGAACGCAAAGCGGTTCCATTCTTCCAATGAGACACATCAGCACTCGCAGCAATCTTGATTTTAGTTCTCAACTCCATCAGCATGCCGGATAATCCGCTGGTCATATTAGAAGTAGGCTTTGCGACAAAATCTACTGCGCCAGCCTCCAAGGCATCCAAAGTGATCTGCTTTCCCTTCTGGGTCAATGAACTTACCATGACGACAGGAATAGGATACTGCGGCATTAAACGGCGAAGAAATTCCACTCCATCCATGCGCGGCATTTCAACATCCAGAGTCAAAACATCCGGCTTGAGCTGCACAATTTTATCCCTTCCAACAAAAGGGTCTTGTGCTGTGCCAACCACTTCTAATCCAGAATCTTTGGATAATCCCTGGCTGAGGATCTGACGAACCAATGCTGAATCATCAATTATTAATACGCGAATTTTCTTTTGATTCATAAACCGCTTTCCTTCTGATATGCAGCTGGCAAAATATACTTATATAAATTGTTGTTGCGACCCAGGGTTTCAGAATGTCCTATGAAAAGATACCCCTGCGTTTCCGTAAACTGATGAAATTTTCGTATCAGGTTTTCACGGGTTGGTTGGTCAAAATAAATCATTACATTCCTACAAAAGATTATCTGAAACGGTTTTTTAAATGGAAACTGTTGGTTCATCAAATTGAAGCGACGAAACGTTGCCTCGTTCTTTAAACCTTCATTTACCAGCCAACCGCCGTTGTCACGCTGTCGAAAATATTTTTTTTTAAGAGGTTCCGGCACATCCTTAATGCGTTCATCTGTATAATAACCTGCCCTGGCGGTTGCTAATGCCTTGTTGGAAATATCGGTTGCCAGGATACCTGCATCCCATCGATCGTATTCCCCTCCCAAGCATTCATGCAGAAGCATAAGAAGCATATAGGCTTCCTCACCACTTGAACAACCGGCGCACCAGACCCGAAGATCCTTTCGATTTTGCTTTTTAAGGCTGGAAATCACTGCTGGCAGCGCGTTTTTTAAATAATATTTAAAATGGTCTTTCTCACGATTAAAAAAGGTATGATTGGTAGATACCCTGTCAATAAGATTGCCAAGCTCTTTTTCACTTTTATCTTTGACAAGATATTCGTAATAATTATTAAAATTCTTAAATCCTAAGGCTTGCAGATGTCTCTGTAGCCTGGTGACCAACAAACCTTTTTTCTGATCTGTCAAATGGATGCCAAACCGATCGTAGATCAGTTTACGCATCTGTTCAAATTCCTGACCAGAAATTTCCATCAAACGGTTTGTCATGGTCTTCCTGTACTTTCCCGACTCTTTTATTCTCAAACCGAATCAATTCTGAATATAGAAAAAACTGGTTATGATCAATTTCTTATGGTACGCGCCTTTCTGAAAACACCCTTCTGTGTTACATGCAAGCTCACGCACTATTTCTATTGAAAAAAATCGGCATGAAACTCGAAGCTGACTCTTTCAATTAATTTATTTATGCTTCAGCAACCGGTTCGATCTCTTTTTCGTAAAGCAGCCTGTTGATATCCAGCAGGATTTTAACCTCATCGTTGATTTTTCCGATACCGTGGATATAATTTGTGGCTCCTGATTTGCTTTTCGGTGGTGGTTCAATTTGATTTTCTTTAATATCAACAACTTCATTCACTTTGTCCACCACAAGCCCAACGGTTTTATCCTCTATATTGACCACTATTATGCAGGTACGGTCGTCGTAATCTCGAAGAGAAAGTTCAAAACGCGCCCTAACATCCATTACCGGAATCACTCTTCCCCGCAGATTTATTACCCCTTTAATAAATGGTGGCATATCCGGGACTTCAGTAATGTTTTGAATTCCGATTATTTCGGTAACATAACGAATGGCAATACCGTAATCCTCATCAGCCAGATGAAAAGTCAAGAATTTACCCTCAAGAGTATCTCCTTCATCAAAGAGATCATCATCTAAATCAGTGGCTAAATTATTTTCAGTCATACCTGTTCCTCCGATTTAATACTTACCGAATTCAGAATCATCCAAAGCGATCATCTCCTCCGGTGCTTGGGCAAATTCTTGATTTGCTGGACTTTCTGAGACCTGTTGACTCTGTGACGGCTGGTGGTTTTGTTCAGATTGCGGATGAGTTTCATTGGGTTGAACACTCTGAAACCGATTCTGACCATCGAGGATAAAACCAGCCAGCATTTTTTTCATCTGGGCAGCCTGGCTTGATAATTCCTCAGAAGCTGCTGCACTCTGCTCAGCATTTGCAGTATTCTGCTGGGTAACGGAGTCAATCTGACTTAATCCCTGGTTTACCTGGCCGATACCTTCCGCCTGTTCATTTGATGCGGCTGCTATTTCGGCCACCAGATCGGAAACCTTTGTTACACCATCGACTATCTCTCCCAAGGATTCAGCCGTCCTGTTTGCTATTTCAGCCCCATTCTGCGTTTTGGCCACAGAACCTTCAATTAGATCAGCCGTTTCTCTTGCTGCCTTGGCACTTCGTGCTGCAAGGTTGCGGACTTCTTCAGCAACCACAGCAAAGCCTTTTCCGTGCTTACCGGCTCTTGCTGCTTCTACTGCTGCGTTTAGAGCAAGCAGGTTTGTCTGGAAAGCAATTTCGTCAATGACTTTAATAATTTTGGAAATATTCTGACTTGAATCACTGATTTCACCCATAGCCTGAATCATACCCTGCATATGTTGGTTTCCTCCTTCAGCAGCTGATTTAGCCGTGTCAGAAAGTTGATTTGCCTGGGCTGCATTTTCTGCATTCAGTTTGGTCTGTGAAGCCATCTCATGCATTGAGGCGGTAATCTCCTCAATGGATGCGGCTGATTCAGTTGCACCTTGGGAAAGAGACTGGCTGGAATCCGACACCTGCGATGCTCCTGCAGCGATTTGCTCGCCAGCAACTTTTACTTCACCAATTATACTTTTGAGATTCTGGGTCATGTCCTGCAGAGCTCGACCTAATCCATCGTTTTCTGAGGCAATCTCTACTTCTTTGGTCAAATCCCCTTTGGCAATGGCCAAAGCAAGGTTTTCCCTTTCTTCAAGACCATTTGACAGGCCGTTGATGATTGCTCCAAGCTCTTCCAATTCGGTTTTAGCGCTATAAAGTTCACATGTCCGGCAATCCTCACCTTTCTGCGCTCTTGGACAATGCTTCACTGCTGCAAAGGACCCGCTGCTTGTCCAGCAGGTATCCACCTTCCCATAACTGGGACAAGATTCATTGCCACACTTCTTTTTACTGGAGCAGTTTACAGGCTCCCCAGCAGGCAACGATTCACTCGTGTCACCGAGGCCAATCTTTTGAATGACGTTAATAGCATTCCTCAAAGAGTTTGTAATATTTCTTGATAAAAAGATTCCAAAAGCCGCGGCCAGTGCAACCCCTAATAAAACAGCACCAGCGGATGTTGTCTTACTCTTCATTGCGCTTTCCTGGGCAGATACTCTGACTTCTTCAGCTAAAGTTGACGACATTTGTCCAAGCTGGTTAAGCAAGGTCATGCTTGCATTTATTGCCTCATGCTCACTGCCAAAGGCAATATTTAAAGCAGTATCCAACCTTCCCATGTCCGCCCTGACATAAGCGAGCGTTTCATCAAAAGCTGAAAGTATCTTTTTAAGTGTCGGCTCAACATCACTTTCGAACAGTGCCCGAGCTTCCGGCGATTCTTCGGTTGAGGTAAAATTATTCATAAAAATCAGTTCATTAATCTTGCTGCCCAATTCATGGAGTTTTTGATGCGGGGTGTTAAATTTCTTGAGTAAGTCATCAAAATTGGCATCACCTGACTGAAAAACCCCCAACCACTTACCTAGACCGCATTTTGTCGGATCAAGACCTCCCTGAAATTCCTGATTATCAGCAATTGCCACATCAAGACCTCCGGCCCACTTGATATGATCGAGCTGTCTGGCGATCAAAATAGCTTCAAGGCTACCCACATTATCAAGTTGGATTACCGAGACATTATCCACCAGTTTCTGGTGTTCCCCTTTCCAGGTTTCAAACACAGGTTGTAATTGCGACCAAACCGTCTCTTCTTCCGCACTTTTATGCACCTGTTGATAAATCGATTTCCCCTTCTCAAACTCTTCCCATTCTCCGGACAGATTATCAATTTCCTGTCGGCGCTGATCTCCTGTCAGGGTCGAGTTTACCATGGTTCTCTCAACTGATTTGATTGCGCTCATGGCCTCCATCATCATCCCTAGACCCTGTACTGCGGGCAGCCGTTCATCAGCGACAGCAGCTATGCTTTTTTGGGTTGCGTTAAGCCCCATCCAACCCACGCCCCCTACCATGGCGCATATCATTGCAACTATTATGAATCCGCCTATCAGCTTTGTTGAAATTCGCATATTGGTCGAAAGTTTCATAATTACTTCCCCTCCTTGCTTAATTACTCCCTGTGCGTACTCTTATAAATGGTATCAGTCTACCTTGTCCAACATACTTTAAGAGCAATCACTCATAGCCTCATTCATCAATTCATTATCAATATTTAGCCTGAAAAAACTAAGATTTAAGAGTAAAACTATCCAGCATTTCCCGTAACTTAACAGCCTGGCCTGATAATTCTTTGGCAGCTCCAGCACTTTGTTCAACATTTGCAGAGTTCTGCTGGGTTACCTGATCTATCTGTGTTAATCCATGATTCACCTGAGAAATACCTTGAGCCTGATCATTAGAGGCGTCCGCAATTTCAGCACCGAGGTCACTTACTTTTGACACTATGCCCACAATTTCAACTAAGGCCTCTGCAGTTTTATTGGCAATTTCAGCGCCGCGTTCCGTCCTCTCGGTTGATCCTTCTATCAGTTCTGCTGTTTCCTGGGCCGCCTTGGCGCTGCGGGCTGCCAGATTACGAACCTCTTCAGCAACCACGGCAAATCCCTTACCATGCTTACCGGCCCTTGCAGCCTCGACGGCTGCATTTAAAGCCAAGAGGTTTGTCTGGAATGCTATCTCGTCTATTACATTAATAATCTTGGATATATTTTGTGATGACTCATTAATATCAGCCATGGCGGCAATCATATCCTTCATCTGGCTGTTTCCTTTATTCGCAGCATCTCTGGCCTGAAGAGTGAGGAGATTTGCCTGGTTGGCATTTTCAGCGTTGGTCTTGGTCTGGGAAGCCATTTCGTTCATCGAGCTGGATATCTCCAGGACAGAACTTGCTTGTTCAGTTGCCCCATGGGAAAGGGACTGACTGGATTGAGCCACTTTACTGGACCCTGAAGCGATTTCATTTCCAGCGGCCTGCAGTTGAGACATGATCTTATTCAAATGGCTATTCGCTTTAGATAACGGCTTTTTAATAAGCCCCTTGGCCTCAAAGGTAAAATC
>CAMYJP010000090.1:0-9012 GCA_947258675.1 uncultured Desulfobulbaceae bacterium
GCGCGTTTTTTCGCGCTTCCCTCTCCAGCCAGATGTTATGCGTTCTATTCTAATTTTATCGGCCGCTTTATCTAATTGGCCCATAAAAGTATTATAATCTACCTAATGCTTCCATCGCAACTATGTAAAGAACTGCCAAAACCCATATTGCTATTGCTCCCTTGGAAACCGGACTCAACCGCTTCCTCAGAATATCCCTGATAATACAACCGAAGGTAGAGATAACTATTAACAAAAATATTATTAGCAGGGCAATGGAACCTGATTTCAGTACCAAAACCAATAATCCGGTAACGATGCCAATTACAACTGCTAATCCAAGAGTGCCGTAGATAACCGCTTCTATCGAATCAATAGCGAAAGCTATTCCTTTTCCTATTTTGCCAACAAATCGTTTCATCAATTCCATTTTGAATTAAATCGCATGACGCTGCGTGTCACCCAGCCGGAAGGGAAACAAGGATTACGTAGTTGTTTAAATATCCTGGAAGCACCAAAATGGGCTAAAAGTAAAGGCGCACGCCCCTTCCGGTCTGGTGCACACGCTTGTTCGCTTCCACTACCTTAGATGATAATGATAAAATACAAATTCCAAAGTTTCATTCAGATCATCTGATTGGTAGGACGGATATTTTTTAATGAAATCGCCTGTAACCAAATGAAGGCCTGACCCATCAGATTTCTCAGCGTAGCTCTTATTAAAAGCCTCACTATTTGACTTCACATATTGAATAGCATCATTGTGAACAATGATCGCATCATCAAGATAGCTCTTATATTCATCTTTTGATAATCCCGGGAATCGCCTTTTCATGGCATAAATTGCTTTTGACTCATTTTTCCCGTAGCTGTCATAATCAATGAGACGTTGAGCAGTTTCTAAAGCGATTTGTTGAATTTTAATTTTATCTGATTGTTTCATTATTTTAAAGACCGGGTAGCCGGGGGCTGTCACCAGCCCCAAGCCCCCTCAGAACCACGCTTGAAAGTTTCCCTTCACGCGGCTCAAGCCTCCCATAAGGCAAGCCCTTGTTGGGCCACCCGCCGGAGTGAATTATATTCAAACCAACTTTGCGATACAAGCTGACAGTCACAATGCCTTTCGGCGGAAGGCGCACCAGCAAGCCTAATGGCCGCCGTCATTTGCTTTCCTTCCTCGATGTGATTCTCTCAGTGTTCTCGCAACGGGACACCTGCCCGGGCGCCGACCATTGGCACCCGCCGGATGTCAGCTCCCTTTCGGGTCGGGCAAAGTTTGAACCCGTATCCACCCCATTACAAGGTGGCATTCGCTTCTTCCTGCATCTCAGGCCCGCACCTCCATCAGTGTGCCTTACGGTTTCACCTGCCTGACTATATCAGGCGGAGATACGGGGTTTCCACGTTCCGCATAATTGATCCGATGAGTGACTTAGGTGCGCCCTGGACACCGGCGGTTCTACAGTTCCGTGCAAGCACGTTAGAGATTTGCAACCTGACCGCATACGACTCACACAAGGGAGACGTCTTTAACCTATTAAACCTCAGTAGGTTGGTCCGGCTTGACGATGCGTGCGGACATTCAAATAATTTCACCATATCACTCGTCCCTAGCCCTTAACCGGGGAGGCTTCCCGGAGGGGTCGGCCTGTCACCATTTCGACCCAATTCGGTACATTGTCCGTGGGGCTTCGCACCCCGTCAACAGCCCAACGGCAGCACGCCCACGTAGGGACTGGCAGGAACATGCCAGGTACTCTTTCCATACACTCAATTATGCGACCTCGTGTCGCGGCTAACGTCCGCCGGTGAGCAGCGGCCTAAATAATGTCCAAGCTGGCACGAACTTTACGTAAAACCGCTATCTTCACGCCGTCTGCTCCAGTGGTCTTGTTAGAAGGCATAACGCCTTGTACTCCTGCGCTCTTTGGTTGGATCATGCTGGCCACACCAGCCATATTCCTTATAAACATGCTTTTTGCTTAAGTCATCCGTAATAGTAACACGGCACATGAACGGATCACCCCAGGTCCATTTAGACATTGTATGCCTTTTTGTAGGGACAACATTGAATTCTATTTCAACGATAGCATCAGCTACCTGATGTTCCTCTATACCTTTTTTCACAAGTTGATTAAGAAAATATTCATGATAAGGCAAAGCTACTCTTTTACTGTACTTAAATTTAGGGGAAGATTCTCCTGTAACTAAATTCAAAATGAATTTATTATCCCCTTTTACAGATGCCATTTGATAAAAAATACCCATAGCCCAGTAACCATCAACATCATTATTTCGTGATATAAAACTACTCGCTATTCCTGAGGCTACACCTCTGAGTTCCTTTCTTCGTGGCATAGATTTATATTGCCTTCTAACGTTTTGAGCTAACCTACCGGCCTCCTTACTTTCGTGCCTGCACTGGCCTTTACGAAAACCGCATAGTTGTCCCGGTTAGGTTCAGCGATTGGTTGGGGCTACCTATTTTTTCATACCTATTTCTTCAACCTTGTACTCGGGTATTTCGAGTTGTGAATCGTATTTTGGAAACGCCTCGTGCAGTTTTCCTTTATCAGCTCCCCGACAATCGACAAAATACCAGTCACCCCCACTTGCATCGCGCGCCGCAATATAGCAAGACTGCACAAAAACCGTTTTTGAGCTACTTTCGATAATTCCTTCATAGGGTACAACAGCCAGCAGCTTATCTCCAACTAACTTAGCATCCGTCGGATCAGCAAACTTCATCGAATGAATTTGGAAAGCAGTTGCGTTCGAAGGTTCGAACATCTTTCTTAAATGTTCAATTAGGGCTTGTTTGCCACCTACCATTTCAACTATTTTGGGTTCTGTGAGTTCGGCGATACTTGCATGATCCCTCGTAATTATTGCAGCCGACATAGTGGCAGATCTTTTATTTATCTCCTCAATTAAAGTTGATGTGAGTTTCTTGTCAGGGTCTACGTTGCAACCCGCCCATAAGGCTAATAAGACAAAACAGAAATATAAAGAGGTCTTCATTTATATGCCCCAACGCTGCCGGTGAGCAGCGGCCTAATTAGAAACAAATCTTGCACGGCCTTTACGATAACCCGCTATCTACACGCCGTCTGCTCCACTGGATTGTTGGGTGCAATCTCATAAATGCTAGAGACGTCCTAGGACGACCAGCTGATCAGATAGAAAGATATCTTGGTACTTGTCCTTATACTTTGTGACTACTACTACAATTCGTTTGGAATCTGGTGACCATGATAATTCTCGAACCCTGCCCTCGGTGACCCAAGAGAGAGTCATGCGGCTATCTTTACGGTTCGAAATATTCACAGTTCCAGCTCCCAATTGTGCTATGTAGTGCCCGTTGGGACTAATGAACCCTGGATCGTCACTTTCAGTTGAAAGATTTTTCTCAGATAAGGTGTCTTTGCTCGTGAGCGTTCGCCAGCCATTTTCATAAATCATCAATTTTCCATCTGAGTTAAGACCGAAGCCCAAATTTACAATGCCTAACCGATGTGTACCCCAGCCGTAGACAATTCTGTGAGGATTCCCAAGTTCCAATAGTTCATAAGTATAAGAATCCGCAAGATATACCCCTGGCCCATCTGGACGCATACGAATAACCATAACCCTCCCGCCTATGAACTGCTTCGAATCGATTAATTGATAAAGGCCGTGATCTTTGGTAGGAGCATAAAGCAGCTGACTCTCCTTGGAAGTTACTGTGACGCTGCCAACTCCAACATTCCCTCCATAAGCACCATTTACCGCGTCGGAAAGAGAGTAAAGAACGCTGTCGCCTACAGGAGAGAATATGGGATCAGAAAAATACCCAGAATCAGGTGCTGCTATTGTGCTTGTGACCTTAGTTGATCGGTTGTATATTCTAATTTCATTGCCTTCGAGAGTCTTAGCAAGTACTCGGAACCCAGAAATAGGCTTTTTCTGATGTGCATAGGTTATCTTGTTTCCATCAGGAGAAAATGATGGCGACCACCCCCAATCCAACCGTTCTAGCTTCTTGTCTCCAACGCGTGCGACTAATATTTCTGGATCTTCAAAACGCTCATCTGTTTCTATGCGCTTTCGATATTCTGCCAATTTTTTTTCAGGAACTAGCTCTGCTTCATGACCATCAGGTACGTGAAATTTACGAACGTAGGCGATCTCGTCGCTATGTGGAGAAAAGGTGGGTCCGTAAACTTCGTGGTTTAGCTCTTGCCAACGCCAAACAATTTCCCAGTTGCGCTGCTCCCCGGTCGCTTGGATGGTAGAAAGACAGATCATCAAAACAACACATAAAATTGTAATGAATAACCTAAACATGCATTTACTCCTTCTGTGCACCCAACGACCTGTATCACCAGCGGCGACAATCAAACTTGCCGCGTCAGCGCCGCCGCGCTTCTCGCCGTCTGGTGAATGCAATTGTTATCCTATTTCTTCTTCATTACAAAAAATTCATAGCCGAAAAAATTGGAATATTTCCTATAGAAAACTGCTTCACTTTGAAATCCGTCAAATACAGCTAATGCAACCTCATTTCCTTCATATTTCTCATTCAGTCGAGGTAATTCTTTTTCCATTGGCAAGTAATAGTTATTGATCCATGCTGATTCAGGTAAAGTGAAATTTGAGACTAAAGCGAATCCTTCTTTTTTGATTAACTCAAGATTATCTTCAAAATTTTTAATATCTGGATACTCACTCTCAAAGTATTCTACTACAGGGGACTGAGGATTGGGGGTTGTGTATACAATTTCAGTAACAGCTAAATAGCCATTTTCTTTCAAAAGCTGATGGCAGCGCTTTAGTCCATTTTCAAATCCCATAAAATATAATGCACCTTCCGACCATATAATATCAAAGGTGCCTTCCTTGAAATCCATATCTAACATTGATATGTTTTTGGGAATTATTTTTTCTTCAATTTTTTGTTTTCTTGCATGTTCCATTAATAAATCTAGAAAGGCTTGGTGGTTATCTAAAGCAATAATTTTACCATTTGAAATTTCTGCTAATTCTATAGTTTGCATTCCCTGACCACACCCTATATCCAGAATAAAGGGAGGAGTTTGAAAACGGGGGATCATGTTAAAAGCACGCCGGGTATATTCATTGGCTCCAGGGCCACTTCGGGGTAGTGCTTCGCATAATTCATATATATATTCAAGTCCTTTGATAGGATACCTCTTTGATTTATTTATGTTTAAAGATAGCGCCCGACGGTGAGCAGCGGCCTGAATTAATACCAACCTTGCACGGCCTCTACGAAAAACCGCTATCTACACGCCGCCGTGCCGTGGCGAAGCTCGAAGAGCGAAGACTGGTCTGCTCCACTGGCTTTGTTCGGGTTCTCAGTTTATTTAGACCACTCATAAAGGAGATATGATCTAACCTTTTCATAATCAATACGCCGCATACCGCCTTGCACACTAAATAATGATAAAGAAGCCATATTTTCAAAGATTTCTTTGGCACGATTCGTTTCTGCGCTTTTCATCCCAATGTTCCTGAGCATATGAACAAGGTTCAATGCATCTGTAAATGTTTTTGCATATCTTAATTGTTCCGCAATTACCTCAATAAGATGGCCGTCTCGTGCAAATGGATCATCAAGAACATTTGGAACTGTTGTCTCACCAATACCGAGCGATCTGAGGATTGATGGCAATGAACTCTGAACTCCTGAACTAATATCGACACAATGAAGGCCAGCTAGCTCAATTGGAGATTTTTCATTTGGTATTTGCTTAAGAATAAAGGGCTTTATGTCTTTTTCAAGTTCGGTAGCTCTAACCAATTCTCTTAAGCACCATTTTGATTTTATTGACTCTTCGGAAACGATAAAAATGAAAAAGTGTTGACGAATTATTGCTTCCAAAATTTCAACAGGAAAATTATCTCCTCCCTCAATTCCCTTCTTATCCCACCAAACATTAATCCCTACACTTCCAAGAGTTTCAGCTAATGATTTCGTTGTCGAGAAATCAGGTTCGCGGGAAGAATGGCTTATAAACACAGACCCAATTGAATTTTTCATCTTTTATTTCTTTTTATAGCCGAACGGGTTGGGTAACCAGCCGCGCCATAAAACTGGTCTGTAACGCCGCAACGGATCTCGCGGTCTGGTTCACCCATTTGTTCGGTTTTCTTTTATAAATTTAATAGATTCTGAATAGTCAAAAGGCTTGCCCTCAATCCTTTTTTTCCAAAACGCATCGAAAAGGTAATGATATTTTTCTGGAAACATTTTTTGAAAAGCTTCTCTTTGGTTATTCGTGAAATTCAAGTTCTTACTTCTGATATGGAGCAATAATGTGCTCTTGTTAGAGAATGCATGGCAGTCTGAGAGAAATAGAATGCCAATATCGATATTACCGGGCTCAATTAACAAAGCCTCATCAAAGAGAAATTCTGAAAACTTTGAAAGGTATCTCTTGCGACTTAAGGGTATTATTTTGTTGTTTTTATTAATACGAGAAATTGAATAACTTTGTATCTCGGAGAAATGCAGGCCGATTGGGAAAACTCTTTTTTTGTGGGGTACATTCTCTTTATGCTCATCACAAATTGCATCACTGAAACAATGAGACTGAAAATCTTTTAGCAAAATTGTGATACCGTTCTCGTTCTGTTCAGCAGATTCGACCCAACTATCATGCAATCTTGAGTTGAGATAGGCGTGACCCTGAGGCAAAATATTCTTCCTGTTTTCAATTAACTCCTTGTAATCATCTGATAATTGCTTGACTTGAACTTCATCGTATTCCCAGTTGTTTCCTGGTGTGCATATCAGTGAATCCAGCAAAGGAAATCTGTGATGGAAATAATTTGAATTCATTATTTTGAAACCGAACGCTGCCGGTCACCAGTGCAAAAAGCTGCCACTAAATTACAAAGATACGAAAAATTATGCTAAGCCTCAACCTTGACTAACCCCACGGCTTTTTTGCATCTGGTGCACTGGTTTGTTATAAGATGTCCTATGATCAGGGATGGTTAACACCCACTAAACAAAAGCAAAGGTAACCAGAATATAGGTTCAAGAAACATTGTTGCTAAGCACCCTTTTTCAGTCTTAGTAATAGCTGAAGACTTCCTAAGAAATGCAACAATTTCTGCCTCATTTTTTGCTTCTTTAACTCCGGGATATCCCCATTCTGCTATTTTTTGCTTAACTTCAAGAAAGTCTTTTATTTTAGCCAGATCTTTGTATTGCCTATAAGAGAAATAGTATCCCCGTAGACCATGTTTTCCTAATTCTTTTATGACTTTATAACCGCATTTCATATTTACGTGAACTTATAACGGAAAGCTCACCTGCCGGGAACCCAACCGGGCAGCCGTTAAAGGCACGTTTAACTCAGACACTGAAAACGAGAAGAACCGCACCGGGTTCCCGGTCGAGTGTGCAGCGTTTTGTTAAGTGGTTTTCTTAGAAAATTTATTAACAACGGCGCAAATAAATAGCAGAACAAAAAACGCCAACCATTGATATATTGGTAAAAATAAGAAAATCAATCCTCCTTGAGCATCTATATGAACAAACATTGTATCGAAAAGGATAAAACCGGCAAAAAGAGAGATGACAAACATAAAAACTGAAAATGTTTTAATTAGAATCTTTTTTCTCGAAAAAACCAAAAGTGCGATAAACATTGCCAAATATGGCGATATGGCCCATAGCATCATACCAATCAAAAAGAAATAATCAGCTAATTTTGAGTATGCGTAATTATCTCCCCAAGGCTGCGCAGCATATATTCCCATTGCAAATGTGAACAGACAAATACTTATTAGAAAAATCCAATCGAATGTTTCGGCTGTAGCGGACCGAAGGCTTTTACGCAAATCCGCACACTTCTCGCGCTCCGGTTCACTGAATTGTTCGACGCTGTTTGTTATTTCCAGACATAATGCAAAACAAAATATGCGAGTGCTAATGATACCACAAATAAGAGTAGGAACGAGGGCATCATTGCTATTATTTCTGTCCAGGTATGAGGACCAGAATACATTCCACCCGATAACAATCCCCCAAATTTATTGTGAAGGATTTTAACGAGTGTAAAAAAGGCCGCCGCAAATAACGAATAAAAGAGTCTGTCCTTTTTCAATCGCATTATCATTACCTGTTGAATCTATGAATATCGACCGATGAAAATGATATCAAATTGGTTCTTAGAAATTGTCTTTGGTATCATTGGAACATAGATGACCAAATAATAAAAGACACCTGCTAAAATTATCTAAATCGTCGAACGCCGCGGTTCACAGGCCGCGAGGTACGAGCGGTCCTTTGTGAAACCGCATGTTATATGGCGATCCTTTCAACAGGTTGATAAAAACTCATGAATGCGCCGGAAGCGCATGATTCTGATTTGGTAAGTTTTAGGTTTGTTGGGATAGCGCCATCAGCAAAGAGGCGTTTCCCGGCACCTACCACAACGGGAAAGGTCCAAAGTCGAAATTCATCGATTAACCTGTGAGAGAGCAGGGTTTGGATTAGTTGCCAACTACCATGCACTTGCAAAAGTGGGCCTTCTTGTTCCTTGAGTCGAGACACCGCCGTGGCGACATCCCCAGAAATTCGCTCCGAGTTTTGCCACCTAAGATCCTTCAAAGTGGAAGTTACAACGAATTTCTTGGCTTTGTTGAGTTTTGCTGCGGTGGGATTGTCACCTGAGTTGGCAAAGCTTGACGCAAAAATTTCGTAGGTGATTCGCCCGAGCAAGAGATCGTAGGGTTCAGCCATTGCCTCTTGGACAACCTGCCCCATCACATCTTCCCAACAATCGCGCGCCCACCCCCCTTGTGTGAAATCGCCGGAAAAGTCTTCCTCTGGCACACTTGGCGCTTGCATTACTCCATCAAGCGTTTGAAAAGTCAATATAGCAAGTTTTCTCATGAAATTTTCCTTTAGTATCGCCTAATAGGTCGATCTGGGTAATACCATATAACCAACAAACCCCGCAGTTAGCGCAGTTTGCCTTTTATTAATAGGCGTTTAATGATGAAGCATGATCGAAT
>CAMYJP010000090.1:9072-12714 GCA_947258675.1 uncultured Desulfobulbaceae bacterium
TTCCATCCAGACTTTAACCATCCGGCTCAATGAATTCCAAGCCTGGATGAAATCTCAAAACATCCGATCGGTTAAAAAAATAAAATACCGCCATCTGATTTATTTTGCATGTTGTTATTAAAGGTCTTGAACTCCGTCCAAGACCGGTTTTTAAATGTCCCTGCTGCAAATCACCCATGATTATTCTGGGATTTCGTCGATCTGCATGGGAACCAGGATAGCTCTTTATTGATGGCAAAGGCTGCAGTTCATTCAAGCAGGAGGAAAAAACTTCTATGAAATAAGTAATTTTTTGTGGCCTATTTATAGGTTAATACACCCGTACGCCCTGAGAAAATGACAATTCTACAAGACGCGCTTCCTCCCCCTTGATCAAAAAAGATATTTTCTTATATACAGTCAACACCGGGCTTGTCCAACAACCGGATAAGATCGTGGTTCGCTTCGCTCTCACAATCTATCCTTATTCGTTCGGCTTTACCGACTATTCAAACTATCTCTCTGTATTCGATTCTGAAAATCGCAATAGACTTTTGATCCGTTCAATTTTTTCTTCGTTCAAACCCTCTAAATCAGCGAAATCCAGCCACCCTTCTTTAATCAACCTGCCAAAAACAAAATCAAGCACAGAGTACCTGTAATCATACTTCTTATCGACTTCCTTCCTTTTCTCAGTCAGGAAATCATGCAGCCCCCATATATCATCGGGCTTTTTGATTTGATTCACTTTTTCACGAATCCTACCCGCAAGATAAGAGCATTCACGTTCATATGCCCTCTCGAAGGCTTCTCTGGCGATTTTCTTTTCGGTTTTTGACCATTTAACATGGTTCATCGTATATGCTTCCTGTTATTTTTCAGCCGAACGCTGAAGTCACCGGCAGGTGTGAAGCGACAGCGGAACACCTGTCAGGTGAACTAAGAGGTTATACGACAAAAGATATTTATTCTACATCCTTCAAAAGGATAATCATAGGTAATATTCTTTTTGCAGCAGTTGAATTCCTTGTGTATTGCACAAGACATTTAAATTACAGCAAAAAAACCCCTATACTCAAAAGATAAATATTTGATCAGTTCAAATATTTCATAATTGTTTGGAACAAACGGCTCGAACGCAACACTTTTCGAAATGCGTGTTAAGTATGCCAAGAGTATCGCATCGGCAATCAAATAGGTCCACTACCCATGGTGCAAATTTACCATCGACGGAGTTTATAGGTGCTGATACCCGATCAGAGGTGAAAATTTTGTTGTAAATTTTAGGGAACACCATATAGATAGATGGATTACTAGAATATTCCTTCCCAACCAAAGACATGGCTTCTTCCAACGTTGGCAGGCGCCAGTTATTATAGCCGGCAAATTTTTTCTGATTTAGACTAGTCAGATATTCGCTGGTTTCACTATAAAGCATTGGTGATGAATGTCCGTGTTGCCAAGTTAAGCCTGTAATATAATCGATGACTATGTATTCACCTTTCTTCTTTGTAAGAGTGCAATCAACAGTGGATAGACCTTTGCCCTTTGGATTTGACCAAGTTTTATTATAGCGATGGCGATCTATTTCACATAGAAAATCATATTTTTTGAGCATTATACCTACTTCACTTTCTGAGAGGTTGTAATTAGGTTTCTCACGTAGATTGACAGTATTGGATAAAGGTTTTTTTACCTTTTCTAATTGATCTAGTTCATCAGAAATTGTATCGAGTCTGTTACTTATTTTACCAATTTCGATTAGCTTTTCCGAATCTTGTTGATTTGTCAACTCTTCATTAATTAAACTATACGCCCCTAAAATCACGCTTGCTGCTGATAACCCGAGACTATATTTACCTAGCTTGTCTTTATGCTTCGAAATTTCTTGATTCAATCGATTCCAAAATTTATAATTATTTAAATATTCTTTGATTTCTTGATAAGAGGGTTTTTTAGATAATTTTCTTATCAAGGTTATTTTGTCAACCATTTCTTGTGTAAATAAAAAATCAAATTCCTCAATATCTATCTTTAATTCGTCATGAAAGATTCTTACATATTTTTTAATCGTTCGTTGAGATATGCTTAGCTTTTCAGAGACATCTTCAATTGTAAGTTTCTCATTGTTCATCATATATTTCCATTAATTTTGTCTTAATACTATTTTTAAACATTATTCGGTATTTTGTAATATCTGATCTGGAATATTTATATGTTTCATAATTTATTTTTAACATTCGCCGTATAACCGCCGCGCATCAGCTGCGGGCAAAGGAAGTTCAGCCAACCTAATAATTTTACGGTTTCCCCCTCACCCCCATCCCGTCAGCTGCATGCGTCTTGTTAGCCCCTATATTGATATTGACGAAACGAATCCGGAATATATCCCCATCTCTTCTCCATAAAACGAATAAGCTTTTTTAGGCGCTTATTCCACTCACTCCTGAAGGTGTGCCCTAAATCCTTCACAGATAAATGATGGACAACAGCCCCATATGTTTTTCGTCCAATGTGCCTTTGCTTGTAAGCAGGACAAGCTTCATATAGGTCGTGAGGGATTTTTTCGTAATCGATAATCAAAAAGTCCATTATATCTCTAAGACTGATTTCATTACTGTTTAAACCACCAAAATACTCAGTCAAGCGCTGTTCTGCCCTTATGGGGAATCGTAAATCCTGAATCAGAGTTTCAGTAGGCCATTTCTTGTCAACATTGTCGACCATCCTTAACTTGCTGAGCAGTTTTGATGATCGTTTTTGTCTTTCTACATCTATTCTATAGCGACTGACAATTTGCTGAATTCTGCTTTGCGACAATCCAAATTCGGAAGCGATGGCTTTGTATGATGCCCCGGAACTGCACTTCTGAACAATTTCAGCGTTTCTTTTTTCTACTTTAGATTTCACCGAGTAATCTCGTTTTCTTCATGGCTAACGCTGCGCTTCACCCGACGGGCGGGGAATAGCAGTAGCTTTTGTTAAAGTGACAATTCTGGAAATACACATAAATATGAAAACGCGCTGCAGTAGCCCGGTCGGCTGTGAAAGCGCTTGTTAAAGCAAGCAATTTAACTTTCCATGAGCTTTTTCGCTAAATCTTCTCTATGTCGATTGGATATCCCATAGACAGAATATTTGTATTCATCTATTGTGCATATCTTTAATGAGAAAATACCGTTCCTGAGATACTTAACATCATTCTTTTTAATCCTATAATCTTTAACACCACTTTGTGACCGAAAAAGACCACGATTGCGTATACCTTGTTTTATAATAATCCACCCAGTCCCAGCCTGAGCCACTGGTACGTAACGCGTTTTTAAATAATAATAAATGAAAATGAAGCCAACAATAGAATATAAAATAAAATGGGCAACAGTATAGTGGTATTCATTGAATACTAAGATTCCACGAATCAATCTGAAAAGTCCAAAAAAAAAATTTGCAGCTGCAACGAAAATTAGTCCTGTCCGCCATCCTTCACTTGCATAGTAATCTTTAGGGTTAATATTCATATATAATTTTGCTTTTTATCGCTTTAACGTTGCGGATCACCTGCCGGAGTTATAATCAAAAGTTGTGTTTAAGGAATTAGGTGGTGTATCCTCCGGGCGATTGTTTGACGGCAATTGCTCGGCATTTTAAACAACAAAATGAAAG
>CAMYJP010000091.1 GCA_947258675.1 uncultured Desulfobulbaceae bacterium
ATTATTCAATGAATGAGATTCTTATTAAAAGCCAATGGGTTGATATTTAAATATAATCGGAAATATGCTCATAAGGTTTAGATTGAGAATTATTAATAATCATTCCTATTTTAACAAATTTAAGTATAATTATCAACGGTTATTAATAACAGATGTTAAGCAAGAAAGCACTGGTAGTATTGCTTAACTGGATTAAATGGTATATAACTTTCTGCTTTTATACTAAGTTTAAGATAAGCGAAGGTTTTTACTTTTTTTATTGGGCATACAAATATACTTATTTTTCTTTTAAGACTAATTGTCTCATGCCGATAGAGCACGAATGGATATTTGTCAGGATTCTCCGAAAAAAATTTATATTAAAGCTGTGTGCATGACTACCATGATTGACCATTGTCATAGGAAACTGTCCGGACCATATCTTTCTGAGGAATCCAAAGAGAAAAAAGCATTTGGCATCCTTGCCGGTAAGAAGAAAGATTCCGGAATTAAGGTTGAGATCTGTTTTCCTTTAAAAAAGAATGCTCGGTCACAATCTCCGTATACTGACTATTTTGATAAAATCATGGCCGAACACGCGGTGCCTTCCGAAACTCCTTATGATCAGCGCGGCTGGGTGGCAGATCCCGAAGAGATGAGTAATATTGTTATTGAATGCCAGCGAAAAAAGATAACTATAATAGGATCGTACCATATGCATCGCGTGTCCTGGTCTCACGATGTGTTGCGTGATTCGCCTACGGCTCTGGATGAAGTCTTGGGAGGGAAAAGCCGTATGATGATGTTTATCGTTTCAATGGTAAATCCTGATCAGCCAGTTGTCAGAGCCTTTTATGAGGGGAAGAGAAAGAATGAATTTCCAATAGCTATTACCAGGTAATTGCATCCATGCTCTGATTTGACAATCATACCCGATAGACCGATCATAACAGAAGTAAAAACCATGAATAGAATCGATGAACCCGCCCTTATAGTGGAGTATACAGATCCTTATGAGGGGTTTAAAGGATATCTGGTAATACACTCTCTTGACCACAAATTGTGTGCCGGTGGATTCCGTGTGCAAGCTGGAGTCAGAAGGGAACATTTTTATGCCATGGCAAAAAATATGGCTCTTAAGATGCGTATTGCTGGACTTCGGGTTGATGGTGCAAAAAGTGGTATCGATTATGATCCATCATCTCCCGGCAAAAGAAAGGCTATCGGTAGATTTCTCAAGGCTATTCAGCCGTACGTTGAACGCTATTATTCCCTCGGGCCTGACTTAAATGTGGAGATGGGCGAACTCGAAGAGATTTGTCGTGAAATCGATATCCCTTCCCCTAAAATAGCCATAGCTCATGGCCAAGACCTGGAGTTGAGTTATTTCCTTGAAAGATATGATGTCCTTAACTGCTTATATAAAGGCCGTTCGATTGGTTCACTTAGGGCTGGGGCAGGTGTTGCCCAGGCGGCATTATCCGTATTGAAATATTTAAATATTCCAGCAGCACAGGCAACTGTTGCTATTCAAGGCTTTGGTACTCTCGCCAAAGCAACCGCAAGATTTCTGGCTGATGCAGGAGTTGCTATTATAGGTATTGCAGACTGTGATAAAAGTATCATGTCACGAAATAAAGATCATATTGATTTAGATTCACTACTGAATACAGATGATTCTCTGTTACCTGATATTGCGAAGGATAAAACTCATAACGTCGGTTTATCCGAAGACATATTTGGCTTAAAATGCGATATACTCATCCCGGCTGCTGTAGAGAAGGCAATAACTGAAGAAATAGCTGCTCATCTTGATGTAATTGCTGTAGTTCCTGGGGCCAATCTTGCCGTCACTGAAAAGGCAGAAAAAATACTCAATGACCGTGGAGTGGTTGTTCTCCCTGATTTTCTTGCCGGTTGTGGCGGATCATTATCAATGGAAGGTTTGTTTGGGCCTGAAGAGCACCCGGAACCTGCCGAAGTAATTCAGTATGTGAAAGAAAAAATGGCCATTCTTGTGAAACAGGTCCTGGAAAAAAGCAAAAGAGAAAAAGTGAGTCCAACAAATGCAGCTCTGTCCATCTGCGATGAAGTGGAGTTAATCACAGGTCAGAAACCTTACGGAAATATATCTTAATTAATGTAAATCAGAGCAATATTTTTGTATCTAGGCAAGCGGGTGTGATTTTCTTTTGAAGGAATATACTATATGCCAAGCCATCCGATAGATTTTCAAATACAGTCAAACGTATTTTCAACTACAGAACTTCTTGCAATTTTTGATGAAAAGGCAAGATTTCAACGGTGGCTCGATTTCGAAGCTGCATTAGCAGATGTCCAAGGCGAACTAGGAGTTATTCCAAGAGAAGCGGCAGTGGAGATAAGTGCAAAAGCTTCCATAGAACATCTTGATCTTTCCGCTGTTGCTAAAAGCTATCAACAGAGCAGGAATTCACTGATGCCGGTGGTTAATGGTTTACGTCAGGCATGTCGCGATGGCCTCGGAGAATTTGTTCATTACGGCGTAACAACTCAAGATATTTTGGACACTTCTCAGATTTTGGAGCTGAAGGAAGTATTCAGAATACTCTATAGAGATCTCAGAAAGCAGGAGACGATTCTTATTGAACTTACGCGTGAACATAAGAATACTCCAATGGTTGGAAGAACACATGGCCAACAGGCCCTGCCCATTACATTTGGTTTAAAAACTGTTGTTTGGTTACAGGAGGTTCGCCGGCATATCAATAGGCTTCTTTCGTTGTATCCTCGCGTCTTGATCGGACAGCTGAGTGGTGCTGTAGGAACTTTGGCTGCACTCGGCCCTCTTGCTCGAGATGTATCTGTAAAAACTTTAACCCGGTTAGGGCTTGGACATGCAAATGTATCGTGGCATACCTCCCGAGATAATGTTGCTGAAACCGGTGCCTATTTTACCTTGCTTGCAGGTTCGTTTGAGAAAATCGCCAATGAAATATTTCAGCTTGGGAAAACAGAAATATCCGAATTAAGTGAACCCTCTCCTAAAAAGGCAATAAGCAGTAGTACCATGCCACACAAAAGGAATCCTGTCCTATGCCAGAGAATCTCCGTATTATCAAGGCATATACGATCTTTGGCTAATGTCATATTTGAAAGTATGGCCCATGAGCATGAGCGGGATGCACGCTGCCTATGGTCTGAGTGGCTTGCAGTACCACAGATTTGTATTTATACGGGTACAGCAGTAAATTATCTGAATTCCATCCTTGAAGGAATCGAAATAAATAAACAACGCATGTTAGAAAATCTCTGGTTACAGAAAGATAAAGTATTGTCTGAATGGTTGATGTTTCGCCTTGGTGAAGTGTTTGGCAAGATGAAGGCCCAGAAGAAGCTGCATGATATTTTTGCAAAAATGGCTACTTCTGATGTACAGATGGAAACAGCTTTGCGCGAAGATCCTGAGCTTCATAATATCCTGACCGAAGAGGATTATGAGGTGCTTGATAAACCTGACCAGTATATTGGCCAGGCTGAGGGAATTATTAACACCGCTCTTGATGAGGTACTGGAGAGCAGGCAGAATGATCCGGAGGAGATCTGTTGAAAAACTGCCAGGCTGTGAGAAGCCATATCACTGATTCACGATTTTATAGGGCCGGGTTCACAACCAATGAAGCCTGTAGAGTATTTTGTGATTATCGTCGGTTGCAGCGCTGGCTGGACGTTGAAGCTGCTCTTGCCTGGAGCCAGGCTGAACTTGATATAATCCCTCGCGAGGCAGCCGTTGAATTGATAAAAACTGCAAAGCTGCAGCTGCTTGACAAAGAAGTCATACATGAGGTTATCAAAACAACGGGACATTCATTAATGCCGGTGCTTACTGCTTGGGAAAAGATCTCTGCTCCGGAAGCAGCTCGTTATATCCATTATGGCGCAACCACCCAAGATATTCAGGACTCAGCACAATCGCTTGAAATTAAAGATATTTTTACAATAATCAACCGTGACCTCCGAAGTATTATTAATGAATTGTCAGGTCTTGCTAAAAAATACTGCAGCAGGACGGTGGTAGGTCGAACCCATGGACAACATGCACTCCCAACTACCTTTGGTTTAAAAATAGCAGTATGGCTGGATGAATTACTGCGATGTGCAGATAGACTTGAAGAATGCGGAAAACGGACATTGGTTAGTCAGCTATTCGGCGGTGTTGGTACAATGGACGCATTGGGTGAGCGCGGATTGGAGATTCTGGATCTTTTTTCCAAGCAATTGGGATTATCTGCTCCTCGAACCGCCTGGCATTCCTCCAGAGATAGAGTTACTGAATTCGTTAGTACATCCGCTATTCTTGCAGGATGTTTGGGAAAAATCACCAATGAACTCTGTCAGTTATCACGCAATGAAATCGGCGAACTCGAGGAACCTTTTCATATAGGGAAAATAGGCAGTTCCACTATGCCCCATAAACGTAATCCAGAGTTGAGCGAGCAGGTTGTTGTATTGAGTAAGTTGATCAAAGCAAATGCATCCCTATCCTTTGACAGTCTTATAAACGAACATGAACGTGATTACCGGGCTGTCAGGTTGGAATGGGTTACAGTTGTTGACACATCTTTATATTTATGCGGCGCACTGAGCATGATGAAATCCATTTTAGGCAATTTAATTATCCACGAAGAAGCAATGGAGAGAAATCTTCAAAAATCCGCTGTGTTGATTTCAACCGAGGCTCTTATGTTTCTGATAGGTGAAAAAATCGGTAAACAGAAAGCCCATCAGCTTATATATGAAGTCTCAATGTCAACCCATGACACCGGGGCCGAGTTTATCGATCAGTTGGCAATGCATCCGGATATTCAGGGCTTATTCAGTCGAAAAACTCTGGGAAAAGCTATAACCCCGGAGAAAAATATTGGTCTTGCATACACCTTAACTGATCGCGTTATTAAGAGTGCCAAAGAATGGGCTTCTAAGTATACCAAGACTGATGGTATTAAATTGCAATGTCCGTTAAAAAATGGAAACAATGATTGTTCAGTTGCTTGGCAGCATCAAAAATAACAGTGGCTAAATTAAACCCTGTCCAGTGGTCGTAGTCATTAGTTTTCCGTGTTTTACTCCTTTTGTGCCGATTAACTCGTCTGCCAGCCTTTTTATATCTTTGGCCTTTCCCTTGATTATTACAACCTCCAAACAATGATGGGCGTCGAGGTGAATATGTAGGGTGGATAAAATTGCTTGATGATGGGAGTGCTGCTGTTCAATAAGTTTATCTGAAAGTTCCCGGGTATGGTGATCATAGACCAAGGATACGGTCCCAACGGTTTCTTCATCTTCGTGGGCCCATAGATCCTCAACTAACGCGTTGCGGATTAAATCTCTAATCGCTTCGGAGCGGTTTACATATCCTTTCTCAGAAATTAAGTCGTCAAAGCGTTTGAGAAGCCTGCCGTCAATCGAAACCCCGAAGCGGGTAGTATCTTTTCCTTTCATTGCAACTCCTTAAATTTTTTTATCAAGATTTCTATCATGTTCCCCTTTTAAGGGTCAAGCCCTTTTACTGCTCATTTATTTTTAACTGAGTCAAAAAAATAAGCTTAAATTCAGAGGAATGTGAAATTTCCAGTAATTGAATATTTAATTGTACTTTTTATGCCTACGGTGTTATTAATTTAATATTCGTAACACACATATGGGAGATAATTTATGCACATGGCAGATGCCCTGCTTTCGCCAACCGTAGGCGTTTCTATGTGGGGAGCGACAGCTACTATAATCTCATACTGCTCTGTCAAGGTGAAAAAGAACCTTGATAATACCATGATCCCAATGATGGGCGCCCTTGGTAGTTTTGTCTTTGTTGCCCAGATGATTAATTTTGCCATACCGGGAACTGGTGCTAGCGGTCATTTTGGTGGAGGGTTGTTATTAGCAATTTTGCTCGGACCCCACGCCTCTTTTCTAACTGTTTCCTCTATCCTCACAATACAGGCGCTTTTCTTTGCTGATGGTGGACTGCTGGCTTTAGGATGCAATATATTCAACATCGGTTTTTTCCCCTGTTTTATTGGCTATCCTCTGATTTATAATAAAATACTTAATAGTACTCTCACTAAAAGTCGGATTGTCTGGAGTTCGATTATCGCTGCGGTAATTGGTATTCAACTTGGCGCATTTGGAATAGTACTGCAGACCACCCTGTCTCGGATTACTGAATTGCCATTTTCAATATTTCTTCTGTTTTTACAACCTATTCATCTTGTAATTGGTATAATTGAAGGTTTCATTACCGCTGGAGTCATTTTATATATATGGAAGGCGAGACCTGAATTACTGGGAAATGTAAACAGAAATATCCGTAATAGCACTGTATCAATCAAAAAAATCATCATTTTTCTAGTTCTAGCGACCGTTTTCACCGGGGCGATCATGACATGGTTTGCTTCACAAAAACCGGATGGATTAGAATGGGCTGTATCGCAGGTTTCAGGAAAGAAGGAACTTGTCGTTGTTGATAATAATGTTCATGTACCACTTGCTGATCTTCAGAATACGGTTTCAATTTTGCCCGATTATAATTTTTCAAATGATGAGGAAGAAGGGGAGCAGATTAATAAAAAAGTGGACAATCTAATTTCAACTAATGTTGGCAAAAGCGTGGCTGGTCTTGTCGGTGGACTATTGACGCTTTTCGTCATCTTTACCCTTGGTTTGGTTTTGAAGAAAAAAGTTCGATCTACCACCTCCAACATGCTGTAATCTAGTCAGCAAGAATTCATTAATCTTGTTTCTGGCAAAAAAGGTTCATTCTGTTTATTCACTTTGACAAGAGCTAAACACGATATATTGTAAAAATGTCACAAATTGTTTCAGCCTCTTTTGATATAGGCCACATAGATATCCTTGCTAATCAGGACACAATTGTTCACAGGCTTGATCCACGGGCAAAAGTAATCAGTACTCTGGTTTATATTGTAAGTATTTTATCGTTTAATAAGTATTCGGTCTCACAGTTACTCCCATATTTTATTTACCCTGTATTACTTATCGCATTGGGCAATCTGCCTATCAAATATTTTCTGAAAAAATTAGTGATTGTTTTGCCTTTTGTTTTTTTTGTGGCGATATTTAATCCATTTTTAGATAAAGAACCGTTTATACAGGTAGGTTCATTGAGTATTTCTGGTGGATGGGTATCTTTTATTTCCATCATTTTACGCTTTGTTCTCACAGTTGGCGCAGCCCTCATACTTGTAGCTGTTACTGGATTTACTGCCGTATGCATGGCACTTGATAAACTTGGAACGCCAACAATTTTTACCCTGCAACTCCTTTTCCTGTATCGTTTTCTGTTTGTCCTGGTAGATGAGGGGGCCCGCATGTTCCGGGCATACTCCCTTAGATCCTTTACCTCTAAGAGCATGCCTATTAAGGTTTTTGGGCAATTGATAGGGAATCTTCTTCTTCGCACTATTGATCGAGCCCAACGGACTCATATGGCTATGCTTTGTCGCGGTTTTAACGGTAAAATTCAAATTATGCATCAATTTTATTTTAGTACTGTTGAAGTTATTTTTACAGCAGGTTGTTGCTTTTTATTTTTATATCTGCGTTTCTATAATTTCCCGCAGATTATTGGTAATTTTTTTATAGGGATCCTCTGATGAGCCATCATATCGTTGAAGCAAAAGATCTCACATTCACCTATCCCGACAATACGCACGCCCTTAATGGTATTTCATTCCGCATCGTTCATGGAGAATCCGTAGG
>CAMYJP010000092.1 GCA_947258675.1 uncultured Desulfobulbaceae bacterium
GCAGCCCTTTCAGATGCAGCGGGCCATTGATTTTTTATTGGAGTTTGGTGACAAGATGCATAATCGGAAGGAAGAAGAATTTCTTTTTCCTTTGATGTCAAAGAAAGGATTGCCGGCGGAGGGAGGGCCAATCGGGGTTATGCTGATGGAGCATGAAGCAGAAAGAACTCTGCTGCAGAGGATGCTTACCGAATTGGGTTCGCTGATTGATGCACCTGAAAATGTCAGAAACGATTTTAGAAAACAGGGGCTTGAATATTTGGAGATCAGGGCGGAACACATATGGAAGGAAAATGATATTCTTTACCCAATGGGCCGTAAAGTATTTTCCGATGAAGATAACGAATATCTGTTAAGGGAATTTAATGAAATAGATAGCCAGACGTATGGTGCGCAGGCTAAAAATAAATATCTGCGAATGGTTGAGGAGGTTGAAAAAGGATCTGGGGTCAGTAAAAAACTGATACAGGATCTCTCTTTTGAACAATTGGATGCCATTATGGAATCTATGCCTTTTGAGGTAACTTTTGTAGATGCAGAAGATACTGTTGCTTATTTTAATCGACTTGATAAACCGAAATTGTTTCCCAGGACAAGATCGGTGATTGGTAGGAGAGTCCAGAAATGTCATCCGGAAAAAAGTGTGGATACGGTCCAGAAAATTGTTGAGGGTTTTAGGAATAAAACCATGGAAAAAGCCGAGTTCTGGATTAATTTTCGAGGAGACAAAGTGCTTATTAGATATTTCCCGGTTTACAGTGATACCGGAGATTATATGGGCGTGCTTGAAGTAACCCAGGAAATAGGAGTCATACAGAAACTGGAGGGAGAAAAACGACTTTTAGATTAGGCTTAACTATTTATTGTTTCCCTGGCTCCTGAGTCGCTATTATTAGCCAATTCCGGCTCCAGTCTGGTAAGCGCTTTTTTCAGAGAATGAATAAGTGCTGTACCTTCTTTAGATGAGATATTATTGAAATCGAGTTTAATAGTATATCCTTCTCCTGTTTCTCTTATTTCATTTTTTTGTTGGATCAGCTTATCACGCCTGTCGATCACCTGATAGGTCATAATAGGATATGCAATACCCTTAAATATCATTTCTCCAATTTTTTGGCAGGCAATATGGTCTTTTATCAGTGCAAAGGTCTGATAGGAAATGAGGATCTGGTCAGGTTCGGCAAGGCTTTCAAGTCTGCTGGCCAAGTTGACTTGGCCTCCTAGAATTGTATAATCCAGCCGGTCTTCAGAGCCGAAATTCCCTACTGTACAATGCCCGGTATTAATTCCCATACGAATCTTTAGTGGTTTCGGTAATAGATGCTCCTGCCATCTTTTCTGTAATCCCTTCATACGTTCTCGCATTTCAATACCCATCAGAACACATGCAAGAGCATCTTTTTTTTCACCTCTTGATTCAGGATCACCAAAAAATATCATAATGGCATCGCCGATAAATTTGTCAATAGTGCCTCCATACCGCAAGGCAATTGCAGCCATTTCATTGAGATATTCATTTAATAGTGCGGTTAGGGCTTCGGACTCCATGCTATCGGTTAATTGTGTAAATCCCTTGATATCTGAGAAAAAGACAGTCAGCTTTTTGCGGTAGGAATGCAGTTTGACTTCAGTCTTTCCTGAAAAGATGGCGGAATATACTTGCGGAGATAGATATTTTGATAATTTAATTGAAAGAAGCCGTTGCTGTTGGATTGAAGATTGAAGCTCGTTGGTGCGTTGTAAGACTTTTCTCTCTAAACGTTTATTGGCATTTTCCTGTATCTGCAGGTTCAGGGCTTGGGCCTTTTCTTTTTCCAGCCGTATCAGTCTCAGTTGATCAGCAAGGGCAAGAGAAAGGATGGCCATTTCCAGCACGGATCCAATCTGCTGGCTGTTTTCTGTGATAAAGTTGCTGGGAAGGAGTGCAAAACTTTTTAATCCTAAAATAGCAGTACCGCAGAGTAATACGAACCATGCTATGGTAAAATAACGGGCTGGGGGATATTTATTCCAACAGAAAAAACCGGTAAACAGAGCAAGAAAGGCAAAGATTATGCACAAGAAAGCCGCAGAAGGAATAGACCAGGGAAAATTGGGATGAAAGGAAAGGATGGGCACTGCTATAAAACATAGAAGTAAAAGAAAGAGACAATAATTCAGGGTTGGGGCAGTTTCTTTTGTGTTCAAGAACACTCTGGTAAACTGCAGAGCGCCTATCCCTGTAGCACAGATGAATAATGGCATGAGTTTATTAGTGAGCCAAGGGAAATTTGGCCATAAATACTCATTGCCCAGGCCATTATACATCATTTGCCAGAACAGATAGGTGCTGACGAAAATAATGTAATATAAGAAGCTCCTGATTCGTACTGAAAGAAAAATAACAAGGTTGTACAAAATGATAATTACCAGGGAGCCATAGTACATTCCCAATAGAAGTTGTTCGTTTTCAACATGTTTCCTAAATGCTGTAGGTTCCCATAGCAACAGTGGAAGCGGAACGGAACCGTTGTCTTGATATCGTAGGTAAAAGGGTAATTCTGTGCCAGGTTTCAAGGTAATAGGAAAAACAGGGTTGCGGTATTGTATCTGGCGGTAATTAATTGGAATAATCTCGCCTGCCTGTCTTTTAGTATATTGTAAATCAGAATTGGGAGTATGGAGATCAACATGGTCAATCAAGGGGAAAGCTACTTCAAGCAGCAGATTTTTTTCTGTATGCAGAGTATTTTTTAAGCTGAATCGAATCCAATATGCAGCATTTGAAAATCCGAAATTAAGTGTTTTTGACGTGCTGGAAGTAAATTGACCAGGAAAATCAGGCGCAAGGATTTTTTCAAGTGTCCATTGACGTTTTTCATCAACAAGAATTTCAAGATGTCTGCCCAAAGACATATTTGAAAATTCTTTATCCAATATTACCGGGACAAAAGGTCGATGAGCGTGCGTTGCTGTTGCTGAAAAAATAAAAAAAACGGCTAGTATAAGAAATAGGGCCCTGGCCGGCCGGTAATAAATAAGTTTCTCTAGTGACATTATGTGTTGGTTTAGTATGGCGATAATAGGTACCGAATCATTCCATATTCATAAGAAATGTTCTGAGGTTTATTTTTCTGTTTTTAAGCCCCAGTTTTTCTCTGAGGTTATTTCTGTGAAATTCCACAGCACTTTTGGAGATATTTAATAAAAGTGCTATGGACTTATTTGTTTTCCCTAACCTGATTAGATCTGCAATCTGAATTTCCCGCGGACTCATTGTCCGATAAGTTGCTGAATACCTGCGTGATGGAATAGTGGTAAGCTTGGATAGGTTGGCCTTTATGATTTCAATTGTCGCCTTGTTCTCCTGGCTTGTTGTCCTGGCGTGGATTCTGTCCAAATCAGGCAGCACAAGTTCCTTAACGTTTCGATACACTCTTTTTTCTACTTCGTTTTTTGTATCGCCAATCTGGTCGAGAACCACTCTCATTGCTGTATTGGCCTGCTCGAGTTCGTTGGAGCGTGCTGCTATTATTTCTTCAGACCGCTTGCGTTCTGTTATGTCAAACATCGTACCAATAAGGCCTACTGGTTGTTCTTCCATATCATTGAAAGTGGCCATGCAGATCATAATTTCGCGATAACTGCCATCCCCATAGATCATTGGTATTTCATATGTTCCGCATCCTTTGGTTAACACCTCTTTATCCATTTTGTGATGTTGGTCTGCAAGCTCTACCGGAGCAATATCGTGAATTGTTCTGCCAACAATCTCCTCCATATTTACACTCATGGATTTTGCAAAGGCAGTGTTTCCACCTAAGTAATTAAAATCAGAATCTTTATAAAAAACCGGTGTTGGTATTGAGTTAATCAGATTCTGTTGGAAATGAAGCTGTTCGTGTATAGTATATGTGCGTTCCTTAACAAGTTGTCCTAAATGGTCACGATGTGTTCTGATTTCCTGTTCAAAAGTCTTCAAGTCCAGACAACTTTTGGCCAGACCGCAGATTTCGATCATACTTAAAGGTTTACGCAGAAAAAAGTTGACACCCCTTTCATAGCTTGCTCTTACTTCTTCATCATAACCATGGCCGGTAATCACAATCACCAGGTAGGGGTCGGCCGGTCGGGCGGTTACTTTTTCAAGAAAGGTAAAGCCATCCATTACAGGCATCTTGAGGTCAAGGAAGATGAGATCCGGTTTGGTTTGTTCTAATATTTGCAGCCCTTCCTTGCCGTTTTCAGCACTGAGTAATTCGTATTTCTCATTTTTCATTGCCTTTCTAAATGTTTTGTGAATAGCTGGTTCATCATCAATAACGAGAATTTTTGGTATTTCCATCTGATACCCCTTTGTCATTTATTGTTTATTCTTCAATTATAGTAGGCAGATTTATAATAAACGTTGTTCCTTCCCCCAGATTTGAATCAAATGTAATACTTCCTCCATGGTCTCTGATAATACCAAAGACAATCGACAGGCCAATCCCTGTTCCCTTTCCCACTTCTTTTGTTGTGAAAAAGGGTTCGAATATTTTGTCCTGTATTTCTTTTGGAATGCCAGGACCGTTGTCGGCACAGACAATAGCCACTGATTCTTTGCTGTTGTGCATGGAAATTCTAATTATGCCATTTTCATGATCTGAGAGGGCATTGATTGAATTTTGGAGAAGGTTTATGCAAACCTGTTCCAGGTTGACGAAGTTACCCTGAACGAGTGGTAGCGAATCTTGAATTTCCTCGATGAAAGTTATTCCCTGGATCTTCAATTTTGCTCTCACCAGGAGTAATGTACTTTCCAACACTTTCGGTAGGCTAACTGGTTCATATGAAGATGGAATATTTCGACCGAATGTGCGTAGATGATTCACAATTTTGGTTATTCGGTTCACTTGGCGGAGAGCTTCGCGAAAATCGGACACCAGTTCGTTGGCATCAATGTTATTCTGTTCACAGTCCCTGAGTGTGGACTCGTAAATAACCTTGATATAAGAAAGGGGTTGATTTATTTCATGCGCTACCCCAGTGGCAATTTCACCCAAAGAAGCAAGTTTTGACTGAGCCAGCGCCTTTATTTCCAAATCCTGCCGCATTTTTTCTTCCTTTCTCTTCTGAGTTATGTCCCTGGCTGAACCGATCATTCCTGTCACCTTGCCGGAGATATCAATTAGAGGGGCATTAGTTATTTCCAGAAAAAAATTAGTGCCATTTTTATGCAAGAATCCTGCAGTAAAAGCTATATGGGTAGCACCTTGTAAACTTTTAAGAAACTTGTTGGCCGCAAATTCCTTATCAACTGGGATGACGATCTGAAGAAAGTTGATTCCGATCAGTTCGTTGGGTTTATAGCCGGATATGCTTTCGGCAATTGGGCTTACATAGGTAAATCTTCCCTCTGTATCAAGTTTGTAGACAATATCCTGGATTGTTTCAACCAAACTACGGTATTGTATTTCGCTTCTTCGCATGTTCTCCTCTATGCGAGTCTTTTCAGTAATTTCAGTTTGCAGTTCAGTCACTTTTTCTTCAAGCCCTTCTTTCAGAGAAGTTATAGTTTCAAAGGATTTAGCGAGTTGGTTGATCAGCGATATGAAAGTGCCTGACAATATGTTAAGCTCGTCTTTAGATTCAACTTTGACACCATGGGCCTTGACATTACTGATCAGGGCGTTCAGTGGTCTGGTGACAGCCTGAACGGCGAAATGGCATAAAACACCGCCGAGGATAAGAAAAACAATCAGCAGAACAACACTTCGTATCAGTATGGCCCTGAAACGTCTTTTAAGCGGGGTTTTGTCAAGAGTTACGCCTACATATCCGATTACGTTTTGTTCTTGGTGAGAATTTAAGTGGTCCCCAAAGAAGAGAGACTCCTGTGAATAGCTGTTGTCATGTGTATGTACAGCACGCCAAAAATCAAAAGTATCGATATTTTCAAGATAGAGCGGTTCATGAGATTCCCTGACTTTTTCCAGGAATCCGGTTGTGTTTTTAGCTGCTGAAGAGCATAGTCGTTGTAAAGATGGTTTATTTTTGTGATTATTAGATACCAGATTCTTTTTATCATGATTAAGCACACAGACCCCAAGCACACCTTCAACTGTAAGCACATTCCTTAATATATTGGTTAACTGTTTGGTATCTTTTAAAAAGATGCCAAGCTTAACATTGTGGGCCAGAACTTCAGCCAACAGTTGACCATCTTTGAGAAGTTCGTCCTGAATTTCTTTTCTATCGATTTGTTGATAGACTAAAGTAAAGATGCAGGTGATGGTAATCAGGACTATGGCAAATGATGCATACAACTTGGCGCCGAAACTTTTCTTTATGAATTCGAACAGGTTGGATGCACTCATGAGGATCTTGTTCTGTTTTCAATATATTGTTTTTTTGAGAGGTCAAGTCTTTAGTAACGGTTTGATTGCGCAGCTAATCAATATACCTAAAAAAACAGAAGATCCAATACCAATTTATTGCCAGGTTTTCACTAGGCAAATACCAGGTTATGGTATAATTTGAAAGCTGGCAGCAGCTTTTTTTTTCAGCCAAGAGAATTAGCAATAAAGTATTTCGGACGAAATTAATGGGTTTTTTTGAACAATGACTGGTTGGATGGAAGGGATAAAGAAAAAAATATATTTAATATGCCTGGTAAAAAATTTTGGAAAATTTCCAGAAAGTGACGAAAAAGTCTTGATGTGATTTTATATAAAACGATAAGGGGAGTTCACATGGCTCGTTTTGGATTACTTCCTTGCAGATGAAGTTTGTACCATGATGGTTTGAAGTATTAGAAAATTCAACACCAGTTTTTTGCTAGGTTTATGCTAAGATTACCAGGTGTTATTTTTATATGGTATTGAAATTATGATGTCTAATAGGGAGAGATGGAATTTCGAATTTTCCAAAAAGGTGCTTTTCCTGAAATTCTCGAACTGGTTGCCAGGAGCAACGCGTTGTATATGCAGCTGAAATAATGGGTGTATCGGTTAAAGAAAAGTCCTTATAGTTATCTTGCACTTACAGATCAGCATGATTAATTAGTTGTGCTTCCCCTACTAATCCACATGGTTGCCAACATAAATGCTGCTCCAACTGCTTACCCTTGCCCAGCCTTCCCTTTGCTCCTGTTTCATCTTTCGACGCTCCTTCCACATCCCTCTCCTTTCAAGTCCACCGGCCAGAAAATAATCAAGGTTGTAGTTCTGACGTCGATCCAAAGGAGAACGACGGTCAATAGGGGAGCGTTTTACCGCAGGTTTGGTAATGGTGTCGGAATCAGCAGAACGGGCAGGGTCCTGGTGCTTCAATACCATGTGTTTCTCCATCATGAAGTTCATCCTATTAAGCCTAACACATTTAGGGAAAATAAAGTCTCAGTGTCAGGTCTGTCTATTTTTTGATTAAAAGAAAATCATTTAACTCTGCCATACATTTATGACCCTTCCATTACTCAGATTAACACAAAATGTCAATTTTTTTCAGTCTTGAGTGACACGGTGTAGCATCTAGCGTATGAGGGTTCGAGAAGTGAAATTTTTAAGGGAATTGAGAGGTTAGAACAGAGGAAGGAGTGGTTAACCATCCCAGGCGTTCACCGAAGGTCTTCCA
>CAMYJP010000093.1 GCA_947258675.1 uncultured Desulfobulbaceae bacterium
AGAGTAGCCATTACCATAACCCTGACAATGTTAATGAGTATAATACTGCTCAAAAGCTTTTTCCTCTTTCCTTAAAAAATCTTGATAAACTACCTGAAAACTTACTTTCACAGCAGCGACAAGATAGGACAGCCACAGTAGTTCCAATCCACGATGCAGTAGCGAATGCGTTGAGCATGGCTTCTCTTGAGGCGGAATCCGTTTTGGCGAATGTCTCCTGCACAGGAAAAAAGTTGATTGTTCCTGATACTTATTTAACTATCCAGAGTGGACTCGATGCAGCCGAAAGAGGCGATTGCGTTATTGTCCGAGCTGGGACGTATTATGAACAATTAGAGATGAAAGCAGGTGTAACACTCAAATCCTATTCCGAAACTGTCGGAGATACATATGTCAGAGTCGATGGCCTCAATCTTTTAATTCCTGAGCGAGCCCTTGTTACAATCATAGATGGTGCCAAATCAATAGCATCGAAACACGGTATGATTGATTTTTCCCCTGGATCAGGCCGCGATACGGTTATTGACGGATTTACCATTCAGAATTTGCCAACCCAGAACCATCATATCGCTGGACATGCCCATGTTTTGAATGTTCGTGGCGCTAGCCCGGTAATTATGAACTGTTATATACGCAATAACGGTAGTACCGGCATAGGAAATCACGTCGTCTATCATGATCAGACTAATCCGATTGAAAAAAGAGATTTCCGTTTTCAAAATATTAAATATGTTGCCGAACCATTTATTTATAACAATATCATACAAGGAAGCCTCGGCCGCGGAATTGGATGTAATCACTTTTCAGCCCCAACAATCGTCGGTAATGAAGTATTAGAAAATGACGATAGCATACTCGGTGACCCTGGCCCGGGAATCGGAGCCAAACATGGTGCAAATCCTAAAGTTATTGGCAATATTGTGCATAATAATCCAGGAGGAGGGATCATGATAAAAAGCGGTGACCCACAAGGCAAGTTTTCTATTGATAGACCATCTTACGCTGCGGTTAAATACAATGTGGTATATGGAAACGGTAAAAATAAACCAGGAATTTCATGTCGAGAATGTGGTACTGAATCCAGCCCGGTAGTTTTCAGTGGAAATTTCGTTTTTGATCATGGTTCAGTTGGTATGGGTTTTTACAATAAATCAATCGGAATTATACAAGATAACTACGTCACTGGCAGCCGGTTGGCTGGTGTCGCGGTGTATGACAGTAATGTGTTGATTCTGAATAACAACATTATTACAAAATCAGATGGCCCAGGAATAATATTTATATCAGATACTACTATCGGTGAAATGGTAGGAAACTTGTCATTGTTCAACAGAGGGCCCTCATACATGATTCAAAAGAAACAACTGAATCATCCTCAACCTCAAGGAGGCACCAAATGAAAACGTTATTTGATAAAACCGAAATCAAAGGGATGACCTTGAAGAATCGTTTTGTTCGATCAGCCACTTGGGAAGGCATGTGCGAGCCTGACGGAAGGCCGACTGAAAAACTGGCCCGGTTTTACAAGACGCTCGCCCAGGGAAAGGTTGGACTTATTATTACAGGTTATACTTTTGTTAGGCCGGAAGGAAAAGAATTACCTGGTAAAATGGGAATACATAGAGATAATTTTTCAGATTCCATGAAAGAACTCACCCAGGCAGTGCATGATGAGGGAGGAAAAATCTGCATTCAACTCGTACATGCTGGTGGTCAGACAACAACAAGAAGCGCAGGCAGGCAGCCTTTTGCACCATCAGCTGTTAAAGTAGAACAATTTCCAGAAATACCTGAAGAAATGACGGTCAAGGATATTGAGGAGGTAGTTAAAGAATTCAGCAAAAGCGCCAGCCGTGCAAAAGAGTATGGATTTGATGCTGTTCAACTGCATGGCGCCCATGGGTATCTTATAAATCAATTTTTGTCACCTCTTACTAATTTGAGGAACGATGGATATGGTGGCAGTTTAGACAATCGCTGTCGATTTCTTATGGAAGTGTTTGAATCTGTTCGTAGCGCAGTTGGAGATGATTTTCCTGTGATGATTAAGCTCAATGGTGCTGACAATCTTGAAGGTGGTCTTACTAATGAAGATGCGGTTTATGCAGCAAAATTACTTTCGGATAACGGTATCGATTCCATTGAAATAAGCGGTGGAACTCCTGCTTCTGGCAGTCAAAGTCCTGCAAGAATAAAAATTAAAGAACCTGGTCAGGAAGGCTATAATCTTGATGTCGCTTTAACCATTAAAAATGCTGTTTCATGCCCAGTGATGGTTGTCGGTGGCTTCAGGAGTTATGATGTTTCAGAGAAGACTGTTTCTGTCCAGGACATGGATTATATATCAATAGCTCGGCCATTTATCAGAGAACCGGATCTAGTACATCGTTGGCAGGCGGGGGACAGGACACCGGCAAAATGTATTTCCTGTAACGGTTGCTTTAGCCCAGGTTTAAAAGAAGGGGGGATATATTGCGTAGTTGAGAAAAAAGAACGAGAAAAAAAAGAGAAATAAAAAAATATGGGATTCAGAGGCAGGGGAAAAATTCTAAAAGCAAAACGGGAAGAGGCTGAAAGAAGATTTGCCAGGCAAAAACGTAAAAATTTATTGGCAGAACCAGGATCGTATGAATATATCATCGTCCTGGATAACCTTAAATCAACCTTTAATATTGGTAAAATTTTCAGAAGCGCTGACGCTTTTGGAGCCAATAAAATCAATATAATCGGGACTGATTTTTTTGACCCCTCACCAGCAAAAGGTTCGTTCAAGTGGGTTCCAGCCAGCTTTTTTGCCGATTTTGATACGTGCTACCAAGCATTGTCAGCAGGGGGATACTCCATGTTTATAATGGAACCAACAAAGGGTACACAGCTTTACGACTGTAATCTGCCTGTTAAGAGTGCATTTATATTTGGTCATGAAGAATTTGGAATCAGTTTTAACAAAGAAGACTATGAGAATATTCGCACCTTAAACATACCTCAATTCGGTAAGGTGGACAGCTTGAATGTAAGTATAGCCGCCTCAATTGTTATGTATGAATATATCCATCAACACGCGAGAAATTATTAACAACTACAGCCTGATGAATTGCATTCAGAATTTTCCTCCTGCCCACAACCGCATCCACAACCATTGTTGGCAATTTTCGAAATTTCTTCATCACTCGGTTCACGAACTTCTACGACCTTTATGTTAAAGTGTAGACGCTTTCCGGCCATAGGGTGATTAAGATCAATTGTTACGGTATCGTTGTCGTTTACTGATTTAACAACGATCATAAAAGGGCCACGAGGTCCCTCGGCTTCAAAGGACATCCCAGGTTTTATATCTTCATCTTTGGGAAAACGATCGCGGGCTATTTCCTGAATCAACTCATCATTGATTTCTCCATAACCATCCTTGGGATCAATTGAAATTTTTGCTTTTTCTCCCACGGTCATTCCCTGTAGATGCTTTTCTAAACCGGAAATAATTTGACCGGCCCCAGTAATAAAACTCAGTGGAATACCTTCTTGTGAACGGTCAACCTCAGTCCCATCGTCGAGGGATAATGCGTATTCAATGGCTACATAAGTTTTGTCGCTAATTTTCATGATAATCTCCAAATCATATTTATAGTTATTTTTTATCCGGTAACGCCCTTTTCGGAGTCTCACTTTTTTCGATTTCCTACGAAATCTCGGCGTCAACCCTCGGTAACACTTATATTACGAACCGAATTACGACTCCTCCTATTTCTTTGAATTCCTGAATCTTTTCGCAAAATCGTCAAGTAACAAGTAGAACTGAAGATAGACAGAAGGCTTCCAAATTGAGAACAATGAGTTCCCATCCACCAAAATCTGAGATTTTCCGGATGGGTACGAGTTAACAAACAAAGTGAAGTTGTATTTTAATGAACAGGTTACCAATAATGGAAACACTGCTGTATAAACTGGTTATTACTTGAAAATTCTTCGCTATGTCAAATTGCTGCAGGTTAAAGATAACGATTGCTCCTTATCCAATGAATATAATTATACGGCACTATAAGAACTGGCCAAGCAAAGTCAAGTTTATATGTCAGCCCTCCATTGTTTAAGAAAGAAATCATTAGACGATTTGTTTAAGATATGTATTGTTCGGAAATTTGAACAAGACTTTTTAGAAAAATTTTTATTCATAAAATATTAGTGACACAATGTGGCAATGACAATGTATGGTTTTAAATACAATAACCATAATTTTGTCTCAATTTTCATTCACTTCAAGGACACCACGTACCCCATCAGTTTTCTTTAATTGTCTGTATAATCAAGAAGTTGTAAAGAATAAAAAAAAGGTTTAGTCTATGGCCTTTTTATTGCACAATTTAATTGCAAGATATATTTTAACCAATTGTTATAAATAAATTATAAATTGAGGTGACTAATATGTTTAAGAAAATTTTAATTGTCGATGATAATGACGTTCACCGCAAACTGCTCTATTTTTTGTTTGAGGGGAAATATGAAGTCACCACTGCCAAAAATGGCAAAGACGGACTGGTCAAATTTATAGAAAATGAGTTTGACTTGGTTATAACCGATTATCAAATGCCGGTGCTTGACGGCGGTAAAATGGCACGGTGGATGAAGAAAAACCAACCCGGTCTGCCTATTGTAATGATCTCTGCCGCTTCAGGCGATGTGCTCAAGGAATTTGTTAGTGAAGGTATAGTTGACTATTGTATTGAAAAACCTTTTGCAATGAAAACTATTATTAGTATTAGTGAGAGACTTCTTGGGACACATGATACTAATATCGAAGATCACATTTTTGATTATTCCGAACAGCAATGGTATCCGCACAGGTTTGTACCAAGCACCACAGCAGAAACTTTTTGCTAAAGTTATGGATACCACTTCTGCTCTAATTTCTTTTTGAGCAATCCATAGCTTAAAATCTAATACCATTTTCGTATCTTCAGATACGAGTTCAAGATTGTAGCGGCTGCGTATTGACCCTTTGGAGAGAGGATCTATATAGCAATTAGGTTGCTGCAAGTCACAGTATTGAGATGGTGTCTGGATTGAAACAGGTTCAGCCATTAAAAAGATTTTAAAATTCAGACACCATCCCCTCCATTCTGTCACACCATATTCTGCTTTATTCTTCACAACATTTAGTGTTACGTTTGTATTAGTCAGGTCATGCAATGGTGGAAATTCTAATAGGTAGATGTAACTAAATAGTGTTTGTCCGGAAACTAAGGTTTCCGTCTTCAAGGGATTGGGTGTCTTGGGTCAGGTGTCAGCAAAAGATAAATAAAATCAGACAACTAAGCTGGAACCTAGTACCTGGCACCTGAAACCTTTATCCGGAAAGTTTCACTTTCCGGATGGAAACTAACTAATTTATTGTTGAGTTATAAATCAAAGTGCTGGACAGTACCTTCTTACATATACAAGGAATTGGATCAAAAACAGAACAAAAAATCTGGAACTATGGAATACTGACGTGGGATGATTTCAGTGCGACGGAACCATTATTTTTATCAAAGCCAAAACGACATTTCATATCAGACCAACTTGAGCTAGCACGACAATATCTTTCAGCCAAGCCAATTTATTTTACTGACCGTTTGCCTGCAAGTCAGCATTGGCGAATTTTCCCCCATTTTAGAGATAGGACGGCCTTTCTCGACATAGAAACAACAGGCCTCGATTCCTTCAGGAATACAATAACCACAATCGCTTTATACGATGGTACAAATATTTATACTTATGTTTATGATGATAATCTAGAGGAATTTGTAAAAGATATCTCAAAATATGATGTTCTAGTCACTTTTAATGGAAAGTGTTTTGACTTACCATTCCTTGAAAATTATTTTGGCATAAAACTTAATAAAGCCCACATAGATTTAAGATATGTACTCAGAAGTTTGGGCTATTCCGGTGGGTTAAAAAAATGTGAAAAGTATTTTGGCATAGATAGAGGAAATCTGGATGGTGTAGACGGGTATTTTGCAGTACTGCTTTGGCATGAATATCAATCCACCGGTAACCCAAAGGCACTTGAAACATTGCTGGCATATAATATCGAAGATGTGGTTAACCTGGAATTTTTAATGATAGAAGCCTATAATAAAAACCTTGAAAATACTCCCTTTCAAAATAGTTACCGGGTAACCCCTGCAATCACCCCGCCATTAAAATATTTTCCAGACCGAGACCTCGTTGAACACTTAAAAAGCGAATATGGATTAATGCAAAGATTTTAGTAATAATATCCGCCTGGATGAATCTCAGGCAATTTGCCTCTTTCAGCAACCATGGATAGAGTTCATCTTCAAATTAAGCAATTCCGATACGGCACTGATAATTTAAGCTATCTTGTTTTCGACGAAAAAAATGCTATTGCTGTTGATGGTGGAGCCGTCAAACAAATATTATCCTTTCTTGAATCAACGAATAAAAGGCTGCAATATATTATAAACACACACAATCATGCAGATCACACAGTCGGCAATAATGATTTATTACGAAAAACAGGTGCTGAATGTCTTTCTCCTTTAAATCTTATTCAAAGAGGAGAGATACAACTTGGAAATTCAACAATTCGGATAATTCATACCCCCGGGCATACCAGAGATTCCTTAACATTTCAATTTGATGATATAATAATAACCGGAGATACACTATTTAACGGGACTATAGGAAACTGTTTTTCAGGCGATATGGATGCCTTCTACAAATCAATCATGATGCTGACAAAATTTCCTGCTCCTACTAAGGTGTATTCAGGACATGATTATGTCATAAGTTCCATGGCCTTTGCAAAAATGTTGGAACCGAAAAATTCACTTATTAAAAGGTACTTGGATAATTACCGGAAAAACCACGTAGTATCAACTATTGCCGAAGAGTTACAGGTGAATCCTTACCTGCGGTTTAATAAACCAGATATAATTGCTTTGCTTCAAAAAGAATCATTGCTGGTTGCAACGCCATACGAGCGATGGTTATCTCTCATGTCTATCGATTAATTTTTTCCTTTTCTTTGTTTGCATATTTTTAAATCTACTCCATAGTAGCCCGTACTAGAAGTAATGCTGGGTAAAAAATAATTATTATACGTGGTCCTGTAAATTTTGTTAAATTTCAATGTTTTCTCATTCTTGACAAGGGATTGCGGAGGATTACATTATAAATAGGAAGATAGTTTAATATAAGTAGAAGTATACAATGATATTTGAAAAGGGGGTGATCGTATGGCCAACATCATACCAAGTAAACGTAGATCCGGTTTGCTGGATAACTACAGGGGATTCGATAATTGGTTTAAACGGGCACTGCATGACTTCAGTGTCTTTGATCTGGGCACTGATTTAAATTTTGAACTCACTCCGCCTATTGATATCAGTGAAGACAATAAAAATATCACGATCAAAGCTGAAATGCCTGGATTGGACACAAAAGATCTTGATATAACCTTGGAAAATGGTTTTCTGTATATCAAGGGTGAAAAAAAACTTGAAAAAGATAAATCTGATAAGCATTATCAT
>CAMYJP010000094.1 GCA_947258675.1 uncultured Desulfobulbaceae bacterium
TAATCGCAGTTTGGGGGCAGTTTCGACTGCCTTTTTCAATTCATCCCGTTCGGTTCCCCATACTTCGAATGTATAATCCTGGGGTGTGATTTGACCTCCTTCCAAATCTGCGACAATGGACTGGATATCTGATGACTGAGACTCTGTAGCGGAATAGGTAAGGAAAATTCTTGGCATATCCTTACCGCCCGTCATTTGTGAAAGGTTCCAACAAAGAGTGCCATAAGAGCGAACCAGGTCAGATACATTGTCACATTCGTCAACACGGTTAAGAACATAGAGTACTCGATCCTCACCTGTTGAACCTGGTAGCGTGCTACGGATTGCTTTGTATGTTTCTTTTATTGTTCCAGCCTTGTGTGGATCAAACATCAGAATAATAAGATCAGCCAATTTGGCCAGCTCTCCTACTACTCCCAAGTAATCATAACCCCTGTCTTTTTCTGTCACAGAATCCAGCATGCCTGGAGTGTCGATAATTACAAGTTTATCCAGTATAGGAGCATCGATACGTTTCATATGCAGGTGGGAAATAAGGTTTTCTCCAAAAGGCCTTAATGCACCGAAAGGTAGACGTTCATCACCGACAACAGTGTGGCCGGGAATTTCCCTTTCAGTTTCGCCATTTTCTGGTTTTGAAAGGATGGTAAAGGTATCATCAGTCGGAGCCTGTCCGGTTCGTTGAACATTTTTACCTAACAGCTCGTTGATGAAAGTTGATTTTCCTGATGAGTAGTTGCCAATTACCAAAACCAAAGGCTTCCATTTGAGAGGGGTGAGCAGATCGTCCAGCCCGGTTTCGTATTTATTAAAAATAGGCCCCATCTTACGGCGAAGAACTTTTTCAAGTTTTTTTAGAAAAGATTTTGCGGCACTTTCTGTATCCATTCTGCAACCTCGTTTTTGAAATTACTTTTTAATGGCTTGGTATTATATGGTTTTTTGTAATGCTTGTATAAGCAGACCTTACTTCATTTGATTAAGTTTTTAAAAAGGATAAGTATATAAAGCTGCATCAAAAACAAATTTCCGGAATATTGGCTCCTTTCGATGCCCAGCAGTGGTACTTCCTTGTTAAGGGTACAGCTTTCTTGTCTTATTCCCCTAGAGGTTTTTCGGAAATGATGACCTCATGCTTTACTAAAATCAAATTGTAATTAACAACTTATAATATGTCCAGAGAGAAAGGCAACACAAAAGCCGAGGTCAGTTGTCAAAGAGTGATGTTTTTGTTTTAAGGGAGTAAATTTTCAGTCTCGTTTGAGCAGATGTGTTGAGAACACCAACCTTATGATCAGCATAATCTATCACCTTAGCTTTTTTCCCTTTGGAAGGTCTTAAAATGCGACCGATTATCTGGCGCAGCCTGCCTGAGAACTTTATCGGTGTTGTAAGAAAAAGAGTGGTTAAATCCTGCGCATCAAAACCTTCTCCTACAAGCTGCAAAGTGGAGATAAGAATTTTCACTTCTCCATGCCGGACTCCATTGACAATTTCAGCACGTTGATCTGCAGATACCTTGCCGGTCAATATTTTGCTCTCAATTTTCATAGACGACAGCAAGTTGGAGATCGTTTCGCAGTGGTTTATCCTGTCGCTAACAACCAAAATGGAACCTATTCCACTCTTGGCTTCGGCTGCAATATCTGTGGCAATTTGTTGATTACGGGCATCATTGCTGGTCAGGGCAGTCATCAGGGCCTGATAATCTCCACGGAATCTGTATTCAAAGTTGGTTTTTTGTTGGATAAATTCAGGTTCAAGGACAGCTCCACTAGCTGTTAACATCCTTTGATCTATTTCATGTGTTCGATCACCCATAAAATAGTAGATCAATTTTGTGAGTCCGTCTTCCCTTCTATATGCGGTTGCCGAAAGGCCTAGCGTATACTGGCAGTCAAAGGCTGTTACAACGTTTGTAAATAAGCTGGCTGGAACTCTATGACATTCGTCAACGATAAGATGGCCAAAACAGCAGGCAAGTTCTTTCAGCCTTTTACGTGCCGTATTCACTATGGCGATGGAGACAGGCTGGATATTAAATTGACCATCTCCTATTAATCCTGGCTCTATTCCCAAGAATTCTTCCACTCGGTCACGCCATTGATACATTAATTCCTTGTTGTGCAGTAGAATTAAGACGGGCTGTTTTCGAACTGCAATAATGTAAAGAGCCATTATGGTTTTGCCAGAACCTGTGCCTGCAACAAGGACTCCGAAATGGTGTTTCAAAACATCATTCACTGCGGCTTTCTGGTAGGGCCGCAAAAGGCCATTAAATTGAAAGGGGCATTCTGGAAGCAGCCTTCGATTATCCACGATTCTAGGCAATTGTCCCAAGTGCTGCTGACAAAGCCGGAGTGCTTTCCGAGTGAATCCTCTGGGAAAACTGATATAATTTTTTCCCTCAGCATAAAATTGTAACTTAGGTTTGATTCTTTTTCCAACCCAGCGTCCATATTTTTTAGCATCCTTGTATTTAGGATTATCAATGGTCAGTTGTTGTTTAAGGGCATCCATCAATTGTCTTGAATACCCTTGAAGGCGGCAATCAGCAGCAACGGTTAGTTGAAAATCGAAATTTTGACCGGATTTGTTTTGTTCAGGCATTGTAGTTCTGAAGATAATCGAAAGAGTTGATACGGACAAATCCAATTTTTTTTTGTATACTACAGTGGAGTGGGATTTTTTGAATAATGGGTAGACCTTACTTCATTGAAAATTATAAATAGATTTTAACAGCATTATTTAATTGAGTAAGTAGGTTTTTTAGGGTTATGGCTTTTTAGCATTATTGGGCGAAACCCAAAACAATTTTCTATTCAGTACCTGAACAGTTTAGAGATAAGAACAAATGGAGATTACTGTTACTTTTATTGCTGCATTAATAATCGGTGCTTTGACATTTACTGTAATATTGCGCAAATATGGAAGTGAATGTATACCTTGAGTGCTCATTTACGGTTCTATTGGTATGGGTCTCATATCATTTTATATTTTAAAGCATATTTTTTAGCACCTGTATTTAATGAGTTTATTGGAATAATAGGCATATACGCCTGAATTCTCCAGGTTAGATATGCCATGAAACGGTAGTTCGGTTTTCTAGATGCTAATTGGATATGTCAGTATTGAAGCTAATCGGCAAACAATGAATAAGTTCTGAGGGACCATTTAGTTTAAACGAAACCCACCACTTCTAGTGGTGGACCCGGATAGGTTCTACCGATCAGGCGAACTCTTTCATATTCATTTTCTTTGCTTGCCCAAAGAAAACGAACCAAAAGAAAGGGCACCCGTGTCACTTGTCCGCCTAAGGCGGATTCCCTGTGCTCCTCGAATCTGTCGGGAGTTTGAAAACTCGCGGAGTTTATGCCCCCTGGCGGGGTGCTCAGACAGTCGGAGTCTACGCCACTTAGTGGCTCCGCTTACCTCAAACTCCTTTTTCGGCAGGTTCTGTGGTGCTCGGCTGCGTACCAATGGGAAAAACCTTAAAATTTGCAGATTGCCCCTTTCAAGGGGGCTCCCTGAGGCCACCCGCTCTATGGGTGGAGACTCACTAATAACCGCTAAGGAAAGGATGAAAGTTAAAGGAAAAGATTATAGAACCATCTGGCCGGATGAATTTGATCGTCGTATTATTCAGATAATTGATCAGCGGCATTTGCCCCACAGGTTTGTAGTGGAAGATCTTAAATGTCATGCTGACTTTGTAGAAGCAATTCAGGAAATGCATGTCCGTGGTGCTGGGTTAATAGGGGCAACGGCCGGTTTCGGTATGTATAGCGCAGCACTTGCTGCACCTTTGGATAATTTTAATGATTACATGGATGCTGCCGCCCAAAAATTACTTGCTACCCGGCCAACTGCAAAAAATCTTGCCTGGGCGGTTGGAAGACAGCTTGCAGCAATTGCTGAAGAATCAGATGAGCTGGATGCTAAGATTAACAGGGCTTTTATTACGGCCTGTCAGATAGCAGATGAAGATGCACGATTCTGTAAAAGTATCGGTGAACACGGACTCGAATTGATAAAGCAGACTAGTCTGAAAAAATCGGGCGCACCTGTAAATATCCTCACTCATTGTAATGCTGGTTGGCTTGCTTTCGTAGACTATGGTTCAGCCACTGCTCCTATCTACGCTGCTCATCGAGCAGGCATCAAGGTGCATGTCTGGGTGGATGAAACGCGCCCCTGGAACCAGGGAGCAAAACTTACAGCCTGGGAGTTGAGGGAAGAAGGTGTTCCCCATACTTTAATTGCCGATAATACTGGTGGCCATTTAATGCAACACAGAAAGGTTGATATGGTGATTGTTGGTACGGATAGAACCACGCGCTCTGGTGATGTAGCGAACAAGATTGGCACATATCTTAAGGCATTAGCGGCAAAAGATAACAATATCCCATTTTACGTGGCTCTGCCTTCATCCACCTTTGACTGGGATCTTCAGGATGGAATTTCTGGTATTCCCATTGAAGAAAGAGATGGTGAAGAGTTGAAGCTTGTAACGGGTTTGACAAGGCAAAACAATATTGAAACAGTACTTATCTGCCCTGAAGATACAACGGCTGCCAACTACTCTTTTGATGTAACTCCTGCAAGACTGGTCAGCCGGTTAATTACTGAACGCGGATTGGTAAACGCTGACGAGAAATCCATTCTTTCATTGTTCCCTGAGCATACCTAGCCTGATTTTATAATGCTGGTAGTTTGGTTAAAACAGAGGCGTCTGCTTTAATATTAGGGGTTTTATGTTTGAGACTGTTACTAACCAGTGAATTTACAAAAGTGGCTCCAATTTAATTTCCACTCTTCGATTCATACTTCGGCCTTCTTCCGTATCGTTTGATGATATGGGCTTGGATTCACCGTAGCCAACAGCTTCAATCCACCTGTTACCTACATTAAGGTCAAACAGTAGATTTCTCACTTTAACAGCCCGCTGTTCGGAGAGCTTAAGATTATGCTTTTGCGAGCCGTGGTTATCGGTATGACCTTCCACCCTGATAGTTGCCTCTGGATATTTCGCCAAAACTGATGCAATAAGATTTACTTCTAAATGAAGGCCTGGCTTTAATTCAATGGAATCAGGATCAAAGGCAAGAATATCCTGGAAGGACATTGAGAGTAAATCTCCTTCTCTGTGCACGGTTGTTACTTTTGAATCAGCTAGAGTCTTAAGTAATTCCTTTTCCAAGTTATTTATTATATCAGGGTCTTCGGCAAAGCTCTTAGCCTGTGTTTCGTCGGAGTAACCCTCTGGCGTCTGCTTTTGTTGAGTTGCACATGCCCCTAATAGAAAAATAAAGAAAACCCCAAACCATATAATCTTGTTCATTATTACCCCCCAGTTGCTTGTTTATTAAAAAAAATATTTTATAATTTGCCCTATTTTCTTAGAGCATTACTCATGGTCTGTCAATTGGAAAGGTTTGTTAAAAAAATAATAATCAGATTTATATATGAAATATTAATCTAATAATAAATTTTAAGTATTATTTTTATATTTTTGTTTTAATGGTTTAAATATCTATCTTGTGTTTTTATGGAGCATGGTGGTTGGTGGGCCCAAGGAAGGAGTCGTGCGGTGTCGATAATTGATTTGGGTGTTGGAGGGAGTATCCAATCCTCTTCGGTTTTGGAGAAAATATTTCAGAAAAATCGATACGTAGAGGATGTCAGGGTTTTGATGTCCAAAACCTCTTGACCTGGAATCTTTTTTGCCGCTTTTGGAAGGCTTTGTCTGATAAGTTCAATAAAGCTTTCAACAATTTTAGGGTCAAACTGCTGCCCTTTTTCACTCTGCAATATCTCGAAGGCTGCATCTGCTGATATTTTTGTCTGGAATTCTCTTTCTGTTGTCATGGCGTCATATGCATCCGCCACAGCAATTATTTTTGCTCCAAGAGGTATTTCGTTTTCTCGCAAACCATGGGGGTACCCCTTGCCGTCATATCTTTCATGGTGGTGACGGATTATTGGTATTTCTTTAGCTAAGAAGCTGATATTTTTTAATATATTTACGCCTATGGCTGGGTGTTTCTTTATGTTTTCAAATTCTTCTGCTGAAAGGTGATTTTTCTTTGTAAGAATATTTTTGTCTATGCCGATTTTACCTATATCATGAAATAAGGCAGCATTTTTTATTACTTCAATTTCTTGCTTAGGGAGTTTCAGGTGATTTGCCAGCTTTACGGCATATTTCGCAACATTTCGAGAATGCTTCAGTGTATAATGATCCTTGGCATCTATGGCACCAAGCAAGGCATTTGTTGATTCAATATAATTACCTTTTACCTGTTTATAGAGATCAAGCACTTTTCCTTTCAATTCATCAATGCTGCAATAATCGATAGATCCTCCAGTGTTGTCATTCTTCTCCGACCAGCTTCGTATGATGTTCCGGCCATCCTTTTTGGCTTGATAAAGAGCTTGGTCTGCTCGGTCAACAAGTTCTTGATATGTGTTCAGTTCATTTCGGTAGTCGGCTACCCCGATGCTTACAGTAACACGGACTTGATTGTTCCCATCAGAGAAGATTTGATTTTCGATGATTTTATTTAAGCGCATAGCATATTCCATGGCTTCATGTAAAGGGAGGGTCGCCAGCATGACGAATTCTTCACCTCCATATCTGCCGCAGATATCAACATTCCGTGTTAATTTTCTAATAATATTGGCAATGGTTTTGAGAATGGTGTCACCGAATTGATGACCACAACTGTCATTGATTTGTTTGAAGTGGTCTAAATCAAGCATTAAAACAGAAAGGGGAGTGGAATATCTTTTTGAGCGGTTAAATTCTTCCTGGCAACGCTCCATCATGAAACGGTGATTGAATAACTCAGTCAAGCCGTCAGTGTTTGACAGGTTAGTCAGCTCTTCAATTTTGTTCTCAAGCTGCTGCCTTATTATCTTTGCATCTTCAATTTCCTGCAACAACTCAAGACGTGATCTGGTCAGCTTTTTATTGTCTGAATAAAGAAAAACAGTCTCTTTGTTAAGAAGGCTGATAGTCTTTTTTAGTTCATCAATAGAATTTTGTTTAGCCAATTACATTCTCCTAAATAGAAAAGGTCCATCTCTTTACCAAAAGATGGACCTTTTACACAAAATTATCTGATAGTGTGATATGTCCACCTACGGCAACCCGGCTCTCCATTGAATGGATCCGTGGTTTTCCGTCTCCCGATTACTCAGGGTTTGGCTTTATCATAGGGGAAGACTACTTTCCCTTTTTTCTTGCAACATGCGAGCCATTGTTTTTTTTATTATTTTTGTATATTTTTCAATTATTTATATTTATATTCGTAATTTCTTTTTGTGTTGCTCGCAGTCTTGTGACGTCTCGTGTGGGTTATTTCGCGCTTTTTCTGGGTAGTTGTTAGTGCCCCCTCCCCATAGAAATAATGTTTAACGGTTCAACAATAAACTAATCGTTGGTGCGTTATTTTTTTTTATTAGACGTATTGGGTCGTAATTTTTGTCGGTACTAGAAAAAATAAAAGGCTGAACCTTTTTAAGGTTCA
>CAMYJP010000095.1 GCA_947258675.1 uncultured Desulfobulbaceae bacterium
TGAGATGACCGGTTCCAGTGAAGCAATAAGAGAACCTTCATCTAATATTGTCACTCGGCCGGTGCTTTCTGAGACAACGACCGCAACGGCCTGGCAATACATAGTAATGCTGGCAGCGGCGCGATGGCGAGAACCAAGCCCTTTGAGCTGCCTGGTGACAGTACTCACTGCATCTAGGTGTCGGCCTGCTGCCTCAACAATCCCATTGCCGGAAATCACAAAGGCACCATCCAACTGGGACAGTTCCTTTATGCTTTCAACAACCTCGGGCAAGGTAATGCTTCTTTTCTCCTCAGGATAACCGCGAAAAGGATTAAACACAGCCTGATGGGATGATCGCATTATCTGATCAATATTTCCTATGATAAAGGAGGTGCCAACGGATTTCCCTTCTCTTCCCATGGCGCCAATATCAAGGGCGATGTCTATCACCGCTATTACTGTGTGAAAAAAATCCTTGCCGATGAGCGAGCGGGGATCGAACGGAAATTCCTCGCTCCAGGAATGAGCAAGATCATGGATGGTTATGGTATCAAGATGCTCTTTTCCATAAGGGCCAAGGACGCATACAACCTTGCTGTCGGGCTGAATAATCTCTTGAAGAACAGCCTGAAGGAAGGCATATTTTATTCTGGAAAATCGACTTTGGTTACCGGACCAGGTGTGGATGACCTTTTTATTGCATGATGTGCATTCGGTAAGGCCTTTATTTTTTGGTAGAACGAGTACAACTTTTTCACTTTTCTGGTATTCAGCATTGAGGAGGGTTTTGCAGCCAGTATCACTGTCCATGAAAAGGAAGACCTTGTCGCTGCCTATATCTTCAGACAGATGCAAGGCATTTTCGACTAGGGAATCGTATTGTCCTTTTTCGCTCATAGCAAAGACAAGTCACACTAAAAATTTATTCAATATCTGAGTTCTGGCTTTTTGAACAATTTTAAAAAAACAGATTCGATTGCCTTCCTATATAATCTGATATTAGTGCTTTCTTCACTTATAAGCTGAGGCAAATAACTATTTGTGATATTGTTCCCCTGCCTTAATAGTGAAAGCCCGATAGAGCTGTTCCATCAAAATGAGCCTGGCCATTTCGTGTGTAAAGGTCATTTTTGAGAAGGAAAGAATAAGATCCGCCCTTTTTAAGACGGAAGAGGCAAGCCCTAATGGTCCTCCCAGGGCAAAGATTACGTGTTTTCTTCCCTGATTTTCCCAGGAAGTAATCTGTTGGGCAAATTGTACCGAGTCTACTTGTTTTCCTGACCTGTCTAAAACTACCAACAGAGAAGATTTTTTTACAAATTCTAGAAGCTTTCCACCTTCTTCCTCGATTATTTTTTTTGCCGGAAGAGAATTTTTTCTACCTTGCTCCTTGATAACTTTAATCTCAAGTTTGGTATAATATCCAATTCGCTTCTTAAAATCTTCTAATCCTGCTGCAAGATACGACTCCTTTGTCTTACCAAGAAAAAGTAACTCTATTTTCATCCGGAACTGTTTTCAAGATTTGCATCAGTGACGGGATTCTTATCAAGCCAGAACTTGAATTTGGAACAAAAATCTTCATAGCTCAAAGTTTGATTAATACCAGGGCAGTAAGTTTTTATAATTTCAAAACTTGATTTTTCAGACAGCATGCTTGGGTGCAAAGGCCATTGCGTGCAACGCCAGGGTTTCCCTGAATGTATGGTACACCCCTCCCTGTAAAAAATACAGCGACCTTCTACTGTTTTCATCTGGATGGTATCCCCGGTAATCCGCCAATATTTTTCAGCGACTTTTTCTCGTTCCATACCAAGTGAATGGAGCATGTTATCAACATCCTGTTCGTTCAGTGAAACAGTCGTTTCCCCTTTACAGCAGGTACCGCATTGTTTGCATTCAAAAATTTCGTTCATTTGTAACATGAGATTATTGACTATTGCTTTTTATAGATTGAAAATTTAATAACTCAGGCATTGCCGATCACATCTTCAAAGGTGGTTATATCAATACCATATAACTCGGCGGCACTTTTCCACTTCATCTCATCCGGAGTATGAAAAAGTACCTTATCATCTGAGGGCAATGTAAGCCAACCATTAGCTGTAAGTTCGTTTTCCAACTGTCCCGGCCCCCAACCGGCATATCCAAGAGCGAAAATATAGGATTCAGGACCTTCCCCACTGGCAACATCTTTTAAAATCTGAGGTTCGCTTGAAAGACAGACTGTCTGGCTAATAGCCATCTGGTTTTTGACATTATATTCAGATGTGTATAGAAAAAATGCCGCATTCATTTCAACCGGACCACCCAAATAAATAGGTGGAAACTTCGTTTCCGGCACAGGTATATCTGCGCTTCGTAAAATATCTTCAAAAGAAATATCAAGGGTGGGCTGATTCACGACAATTCCCATAGCTCCTTCTTCTGTGTGAGCGCACATATAGACAACCCGTTCCTGAAAACGGGGATCAGGCATTTTAGGAGTTGAAATTAAAAAATACCCCTGCAGGCTTTGCATGGTGTTTTCCTTTATAAAGAATAATTCGAACTATTCATATGTTTTCAAGAAATCATATTATGTGATTGTATTAGTGCTACTAATACAACCTCATTGACCTGTTTTTCAATCTACAAAGCGCATTTGCAACTCAGCATAAATGATTATACACCAAGACCACTTCTATCGGGCGCGACTGAAACATCTCTTTTTAGGATCTCCAGCGATCTGGTTACGTGAATTTTCTGAGTTACTTGTTTAGGTTTAATTTATCATTTCCCTGGCACGCCCAATATTATTAAAAAACATCTGGATTATTCATTGCAATGTAGCATTGTCTTTAAAAATCAGTCAAGGATGATATTGACTTCTTTCAAACCTTTGCTTAATGTGATTAAGAATAATTTCTGCTCTTGAGCCTTACCATTGAAGAATCTGATGATATATTTTTTCAGAGAGATAGTTGACAATTGCATTTTTTTTAAAGTTAAAAACAAAGGAAATTTAAGTTTTACCACAAGTAAGGGAGGATGATTTATGGACAAATATGTTTGCCAGATATGTGGGTATGTTTACGATCCTGCAGTTGGTGACCCTGACAGCGGTATTGAACCGGGCACTGCATTTAAAGATATCCCGGATGACTGGGTCTGTCCTGTATGCGGTGCCTCAAAAGATGACTTTGAGTTAGCATAAAAGCCATCCGTGGCTGCCGCACATTTGCCCTGCAGAACACATATCAGGGAGATTCAAAAAGGCTTAAGGATGACTCACATTTTGCAGGTAGGGAATGTGCATTCTGTTCCCATAGAGTCTATTTGAATAGTACTATTTTTCTTAGTGCTGCCAGATCACAGCTGTTCTGCTACCTGAATATTGTTTTGAACCATCAAAGCAATAACTTATTTATTTCTAAAATATTCTCTTAAGCACTATGAATGTTTGTATCATTTTGTAATTCTTTTTCCTCATTAATCCGGATATAGAATTCACATTCCCTGCAATTTAAGATTTTCTGGGCAAAAGTCCCCTGAACCTTACCAGCACAAAGGGTACCCGCTACAGCCCAGCATATTCGACCAAAATTTTTATAGGCCGGGCAACGGGTTTCACTATTCATATCCCTGCCGCACTGCATATATTCCCAGCATGGGATTTGCTTTGTATCCTCTTCACTCTGATACGGAAAATAAAGGCTGATAACGCAACCGCCATCCGGGTTGTTCATTGCCGTTACAAAACCGCCCTGCTCTTCTAATATTTTTCGGGTAATTGACAGCCCCAACCCGGTTCCGCGCCTGTCTTTTTCTGTAAAAAACGGTTCGAAAATGAGTTTAATTTTGTCTTCCTGAATACCGTGCCCTGTATCAGCAACATGTATAGCAACATACGAAATATTGTTGCTATATTCCTCCTTCGTGCTAACAACGAGCTTACCACCACCATCCATGGCATCAATGGAGTTCAGGATAAGATTATTGATTGCCTGTCGGACATGCTCTTTATCAATAAGAACCGGCAAATCGGTCTTAAAGTTCACCTCAATCTTTATATTGTGCTCATAAAGGATATCTGAAAAAAAGAGTACTGAATAATTGACAGTATCAGTCACAGAAATTTTCTCAAGATTTAGTCTAGTATCACGAGAAAACGTCAAGACATCGTGCAGAATTTTCTCAAGCCTGCTTGACTCTGAAACCACTATCTTCGCATATTCCTTTTGTTTATCAGTAATTGCCGACTTTAGAAGTCTGCGTCCAAATCCTCCAAGTGCTGTTAAAGGATTTCTTATTTCATGGGCAATATCAGCAGTCAACCGACCCAGAGCAGCAAGTTTTTCGGCCTGAATCAGATTTTCCTGTACACTTTTAATCTCTGTTGTTTGCCTTTCTATTTCCTTTTCAAGCGTCTTATTCCAGCGTTCACGTTTCTGCTTTGAAAGGGTCAGTTCCTCAGTCATCTGGTTAAAGGTTTTAGCCAATCGGCCTATTTCATCCTGGGTGGCGGTAGTAATTTTTTTTGAAAGATCTCCGTCGGAAACCTTCTTCATACCGTTTGACAATTCAGAGACTGGTTTAATAATGATCTTCCAAAGTATAATGCTTAAAACTGTCGCAATAATTGCCACGAAAAACAATAAGTACAGGGAGGTTACCTTCATGTGCTGGGCTAATCTGGTATCAATTTCCTTTAATGTAAACTCTGTCTGTAAAAATCCTAAAACATTTTGTCCTTCTTGATGCACATGGCATGAAGCAGTATAACAATCCGGTTCATTAAGTATCGGTTCTCTGAACGTGAGGAGTCTATAACCTGCCTCGTCTTTACTCACTGTCCAGGTTCCTTCATCAAAGTTGTATGTATCTCTCTCTGGAGTATCAATAGTTTGCTCTTCAATGACCTAGTTTGCTCTTCAATGACCTTTGTCACTGCATTTCCTATTTCTTCGGTATCAGAAGAATAATGAATCGTGCCGGTCTCATCAAAAATAGAAGCTCTTACTATGGATTCAGAGAGGCCGATTGCTTCCATAGTCTGCTGAATATCATTTCTTTCAGCGGTCATCATATCATGTCTGATGCTTCTCTTTGTCAATTCCGACATGGAAGCAGTAAAAATCTGCGCATCATGCATGGAATTCGTTTTTTCACTGTTGATAGAGATAAACCAGAAAAGAAATCCACACAGCGATACGAGGATACTGATAGCAATAACGAGTTTTGCGGTTATTGATTTATTGATCTGAACGAGTAAACTGCTCATTATTAAAACCAAGCATAATTTCGCAATGTCATTAATGAATACCTGAATAATGATCGAATTCAATTAAATTTGATAAAAAAAACTCAAAAACTGTTATAATCGTGACAATTTACAAGTTTACACCTACACGGAAAAAAAAGGAAATATATTCCAATTTATGCAGTAATCACGAAAATTTATTGAGATAGTGTCATTACCCAAAAAATACTTGTCAGTTGGATAGAAAATGGGATAAATCCTTCTCGATTCTATCTGTCCCCCAACACTTTTCTTTAAAAATAATAGTATTATTAGACAAATATCAGCTATTTTGTATTACCCGATTATTGAAACAGAAAATATTATATATTATGACTTTAGCAAAATAATATCAGCTGATTACAATTACAAAACAGAACACCATAAATGCAATGCAACGTTATAAAGTAAAAGTATTCATTATCTTTGTTTTGACAGTATTTTGTACCCTCCCTGCAAATGCTGATATTGCAAAAACTGATGAACATAATTTACCCTTTACAATCGGTGAAAAAGCAACCTATCAACTCAGGTGGGGATTTATACCTGCCGGCCATGCAACCTTGGCGAGATTTCCTGATCAGGATGTAAATGGGGAACCCGCCTACCATTTTGTACTCCAAGCCTGGTCAAATCGCTATATCGATCCTTTCTTTAAAGTTCGGGACCGAATCGATTCCTTTGCTGATCTGGATATGAACCGTTCCCTTCTATACAAAAAAAATCAACATGAGGGCAGAACAAAAAGAGATATTATTGTCAATTTTGACTGGCAGAAAAACCAGGCCCAATATTCAAACTACGGGGAAAAAAGAGATCCAATTTCAATACTGCCTGGGACTTTTGATCCTCTGGGAATATTTTTTTACACCCGAATGCTAGATTTAAAAGAAAATGATGAAATTACTCATCCGGTAACCGATGGGAAAAGCTGCATGAATGGTCAGGCAAAAATAATTAAAAGGGAAACAATTACAGTACCTGGAGGCACCTTTGACGCCTTTCTGATGGAGCCTGATCTGAAAGATGTTCGGGGAGTTTTTGAAAAAAGTAAAAATGCAAAACTGCAGTTATGGGTCACCGCAGATGAACGAAAATTACTGATCAAAATCAAAAGTAAAGTAATTGTTGGTAGCTTTATAGGCGAATTGATTACATTGGAAAACTAATTACAGTTAACGGAGAATTCTCTTTGTAATGATTGAAAAGCTTCAAAACAGATCTTTCGTGAACTACCGCTATTCATTGAAGATGAGTTTTATCTCCATTTTCTGTCTCATCTTCCTTTTGTTTCTCAGCGAATTCTTGCTGAGTTCCTCCTCAGAAAGAAACGTATTTATTATTCCAGTAACCGGGGAAGTTGGTCCTGGAATGTCAGCATTTATTGACCGGGCTATCAAAGAAGCTGATCAGTCTCCCGATTCAATTTTTGTTTTAGAAATGGATACATTCGGGGGACGCGTTGATTCTGCCCTGCAGATAGTTGAAACTCTCCTAAACGCTCCACAGGGAGAAACTATTGCTTTTGTTCGCGACAAAGCTATTTCTGCCGGTGCTCTTATAGCTTTGGCCTGTAATAAACTGGTAATGCGTCCAAATACAACCATAGGTGACTGTGCGCCTATTACTTATTCAAGCGAAGGACCGCAGATTATGGGGGAGAAATTTCAATCTCCTTTACGTGCCAAATTCCGAACTCTGGCAAGACGGAACGGATACCCGGCAGCTTTGGCAGAGTCTATGGTTACAGAAGAAATGGAGGTTTACCAGATACAACTCGACAAAAAAACCGTTTATATGGACTCCCAGGCGTTTGCAGATCTTTCCAAAAAGGAAACAGAAAAAATTTCTTCAAAAAAAACAATAGTTGCAAAAGGTGAATTATTGACAATGGATGATGCTGAAGCATTTGAACTTGGATTTTCCAGCATGACTGCGGGTACGATTGAGGAAATGCTGAGTGCCATGAATGTCAATAATAGCAAGATTATTCGTTTTGAACAAAACTGGTCTGAAACCTTAGGAATATTTATAAGCTCCATATCCCCTATTCTCCTGATGATAGGTATGGCTGCTCTGTATACTGAACTTAAGGCGCCCGGTTTTGGCCTTCCCGGCCTAATTGGTATAGCATGTCTTGGCCTGGTTTTTCTGAACCAGTATTTAATAGGATTGGCCGATCATACAGAACTGATTCTCATTGTTCTTGGCATTCTTTTGTTGGCTATGGAATTTTTCGTATTCCCCGGGTTCGGCATTGCCGGCATTGCCGGACTCGTTGTTCTTGGAGTAGGACTCATACTCTCTTTCCAGGATTTTGTCTTGCCAGACCCAGGCCTTCCGTGGCAGAAAGAACTCTTGACAAAAAATATTATCCAGGTCCTGGGTTCCTTTCTATTTGCCTTTGTTTTTTCCCTGTTTTTTCTACGGTATATCTTTCCAAGGGTGGGCAGAGTTGTTCAAGGTCCATATTTGGATACTGCCCTCACCCAATCCCGAGCTGAGTCAGAAGAATCTAAAAAACTTCAGCCCGGTGATACCGGCATGGCAGTCACTTTTCTGCGCCCCTCTGGAAAGGCAAAGTTTGGTATTGACGTATTTGATGTTGTCAGTGAAGGTGATTTTTTAGACAAGGATACCAAACTCGTAGTTAAAGCCATAGAAGGCAATAGAATCATCGTTGGTAAAAAGGAAATGCCATGAATACGCTGACCCTTGCTATAATTCTTCAGCTTGTTGGCGTGGCAGTTATAATTGCAGAAATTATTATACCATCAGGCGGTTTAATCTCCCTGATTGCAATAATTGTCTTCGGCTACTCGCTTTTTATCGTTTTCCAAGATATATCAACTTCCATAGGTATATTATTTGTCGTTGCCGATATTATTACTATCCCAATTCTAATCCTTACCGGTCTGAAACTCCTGGCAAAATCTCCTGCAGCCTTAAAAACAGAACTTTCAAGTAACTCCGGTGTCATATCGCAATCCCCTGAGCTTTCTAAATATCTTAATAAGGAAGGCAGAGCTGTCACGGATCTTCATCCATCGGGAACTGCCGTAATAGAAGGTAAAAGAGTAGATGTTGTTAGTAGAGGTGACTATATTGATAAAGATTCCTCAGTGATCGTTTCTACCGTAACCGGAAATCAGATTATTGTTAGAAAAAAATAAACATGCACCCTGTTCAATTTCGATCATTAAAGTGATTCCCATCGCTGTTAAATATTTCTTCTAGGAGGCATACCATGCAATTCAATCAGATCGCACTCATCATTCTCCTGTTTGTAGTTGTAGCCATGTTCTTTTTTATCGGGTCATCCATTGCCCTTTGGGTGCAGGCTCTTGTTTCCGGGGCACGGGTCGGCCTATTGAATATTATTTTCATGCGCTTCAGAAAAGTTCCACCAAAATTAATTGTGGAATCAAAAATAATGGCGGTAAAAGCAGGACTGGATATCAGCTCTAATGATCTGGAATCCCATTATCTTGCCGGTGGAAATGTCCTACGAGTCGTTCAGGCTTTGATTGCTGCAGATAAGGCAAATATTGAACTTAATTTCAACCGGGCTGCTGCCATAGACCTGGCAGGGAGAAATGTTCTCGAAGCAGTCCAGATGAGCGTAAATCCAAAGGTTATCGAAACCCCCCTTGTTGCTGCAGTCGCAAAAGACGGAATCCAGTTAAAAGCTGTATCCAGAGTTACTGTGAGAGCCAATATTGACAGGCTTGTTGGCGGAGCCGGCGAAGAAACGGTACTGGCCAGGGTCGGTGAAGGAATTGTGACGACTATAGGCTCTTCAGACTCACACAAAAGGGTGTTGGAAAATCCGGACACCATATCCAAAACTGTTCTCGCTAAAGGTCTTGATGCCGGAACAGCTTTTGAAATACTGTCTATTGATATCGCAGATGTTGACGTAGGAAAAAACATCGGTGCGGAGCTTGAAACAGACCGGGCTGAAGCAGACAAGAAAATTGCCCAGGCAAAAGCTGAAGAACGGAGAGCCATGGCATTTGCTGCCGAGCAGGAAATGAAGGCGAGAGTTGTAGAAATGCAAGCCAAGGTAGTAGCGGCAGAGGCTGAAGTTCCTTTAGCCATGGCAGAGGCTTTCCGTAAAGGGCAACTCGGGGTTATGGACTATTACAAAATGAAAAATATTATTGCAGACACCCAGATGAGGGACAGTATTAGTTCCGAAACTGATGATGATATGAAAGGCGAGTAACGAATCTCAGCCTTGAGGATCAGTTTACTGAATTAATTAAACGGAGTTGAACATGGAAATTGAACGATTTTTGCCTCTCATCATCCTTTGGATTATATGGCGGATACTTTCCAGATCAAAGGCCAAACATTCAAAACAAAAAAAGCCTAAAGCCAGGATCGGCGGAATTCCTATGCTTGATAGGTTTAAAAAGCCTGTACCAATTATACCGACAATGGAAAAAATTTCCATTATAGATGAGAATATAGAAATATTGCCTGATGATGCTGAGGAAACAGCAGATGATAAGCCCTCTGCTTCCTTAAAATCTGCCGTTTGCATGAAATCAAGCCCAAAAATTACTTCCTATTCGCCAATTTTCCTGAAAAAAGCGGTTGTCTGGTCAGAAATCCTTGGAACACCGGTTGGGTTGCGGGAAGATTGAAAATATGGCTTCCAAGAATCAAATGGGAGTTAAACCTTACCAAATTGCCTGACCCCAAAACAGTTCTTGATTGTCTCTGATAGGCTGAATTTATTTCCTGCCTAATTTCCAGGGAATCAGCATAGGAACTTGCCTACGATATTGCTGGTAAGGTTCGCCTATCTCTACAATAAGCTTTTGTTCTTCCAGAACAGTACCTATGATCAGGTACCCCGTCAGAATAACTTTTGCAACCAGGGAAACATCAGTAATTGGCCCTACCCCCCATATAAAGGCAATCGCGCCCGCATAGAGAGGATGTCTTACATATTTCAATATTCCATCGGTATGAAAAGGAGTAGCAGATGTTACTTTCTTGTTCATATACTGCTTGACCTGGCGCCAGCCGAGAAATGTCTGCAGATCATATAATCTGGCCGCTCCACCAAACATCACCAGAGCAAATAACAACAAAATAATTCGAAAGATCGCCCATGGTTGACCAAGATCTATCAACACTTTTTCATCCAGGCTTATCTGATACGCTAAAACCGGGACTAAAGATATGATACTGAAAAACGTATAAATCAAACGGTAAAGTGCGAACCGTTCTTTCATTACTCTCTGCAGCCAGAAGGTAAAACGATGCGTAATCAGCAGGCTGTGCAGCCCGCACCAGATTATCCACAATCCAGCAAGGAATAAGAGTTTACCACTCAGCATTATCTTTTCAGCCAACCTCGTCGGTTTTTATCTTTCGCATGCAAACCTTATTGATCTTTGCTAGATTCAAATCTTGTTTTTTTTACCTAAACTTATCTAATTCTAAACATAAAAGGCCGAATTCAGATGGAAATTAATTTCGCTGCAATGCTTATCGCCGGAATTATTGTCGGAGTTGGGGCTTCCTTCACAGGGTTAGGAGGCGGTTTTCTGATGATCCCTATACTTCTCTTATTAGGTTTTACTGCTCAAAAAGCCGTCGGCACATCGTTTCTCGGCATCTTTATAATTTCAATTTCCGCGCTCGTTGCCCATAACAGGTTGGGTAATATTGATTACAAGTTCGGTCTATTATTGGGTCTTGGCGGTATTGTTGGCGCCCAAATCGGTGCGAGGCTTATTGAAAATACCTCTACTGAAAATTTTAAAAGAATATTCGCTGCTATTTTAATCGGGCTTGCAATATATCTTTTCTTCAAAAAATAAAAATTCTATTTGTCTCAATCAACCATATCATTCACTTAAACTATCTAGTTTCCATCCGGAAACGGCCTTTTCGGAGTCTCGTTTTGCTCGCTTACCTCAAGAATCTCTCTGTCAAACTGTGGGATTGCTTGTGCGGCGTATCCACATATGCCTCCGCGCAACTCCTCGTTTTCCTTGATCTTCTTGAAAAATTCTCGTTCCCGAATTGGAAACGATCTATTGTACTCACCCGTAAGAATAGACTTTCCGGATGGACAATATCTAGTTACAAATATGGAGCAATAGCTTACTGGCTGCATTTTCCATCTTCAACTATCGGAAAACCGGCCAAACTGAAACTAGACCCGCAGCTGCATGTGTTTCCGGCATTTGCATTTTTAAATCGCAAACCTCCGGATATCAAATCATCTGAATAGTCTATGGTGAGACCATCTATATATTGCATGCTATCCGTATTTGAAACAATGCGGATGGTTCCGGTCTGGGAAATAACGCTTTCATCCTCATGCATATCCTGGGCAATTTCAGCATCATATGTCAATCCGGCACAACCTCCTTTGGTAACAGTAACTCGCAGAAACTGTTCCTGATTCAATTTTTTGTTCAACATCTCCTGTGCTTTTTCTAAAATGGTAATTTCCATGGGTAACGCCTCCGTAGATCTGATAATTATTGACTACATGATAATATATATTGAGAAGAAACAGGGAAATGTCAAGTAACTGAATTTGAAAAACAGATGGATAAATTTTTTCCTTACCGAACGAAAAAATGCTGCCATTGACTTAAGTCATATTAATCCAGGCTCAGTCAATGTAACATAAGATTCTAGATTCAACTGCACCGTGGCCTATAATAAAGCTTGTAACACTTTGAGCCATGGGTATTAGGAGTCAGGAATCAGAAGATAGAAGAAGACACCCTTATTAAAAATAAAGAACGTTTGCAGTCATGTCTGAATACTGTCTCCTGGCTTCTGGATTCCCACTAATTTCTTAAAAGATATCAGGATTCAATGTATGCAACTTCATAACGGATTGGGAGACAAGGAGATCAAGGATATTATCAATGAGTATCCATTAATTGGAGAAATCCTTGATAAATATGAAATAGGCTGCATAAAGTGCGGAGTTGGTACCTGTTTACTTAAGGATGTTGTGGCT